>CAMGRB010000105.1 GCA_946061315.1 uncultured Clostridia bacterium
CCCGTCACCCGTGCCGTATGCCGACGTTGTCACCACGACTACACACAAAACGTTGAGAGGTCCGAGGGGCGGACTTATCCTTTGCAAAGAGGAGCTTGCAAAAGCGATAGACAAGGCGATATTCCCCGGCACGCAGGGCGGGCCGCTTATGCACGTCATCGCCTCCAAGGCGGTATGCTTCGGCGAGGCGCTCAAACCCGAATTTAAGGAATATCAGAAGCAGATAATAAAGAATATGAAAACGCTTGCGGACACGCTTCTTGACGAGGGCTTCGATCTCGTTTCGGGCGGTACGGACAACCACCTTGTCCTCGTTGATCTCCGTCCGTTCGGCATAACGGGCAAGGAGATGGAAAAGCGCCTTGACGAGTGCTATATAACCGTCAACAAAAACGCAATACCCAACGACCCCGAAAAGCCGTTCGTTACGAGCGGAGTGAGAATAGGAACTGCCGCCGTAACCTCAAGAGGACTTAAAGAGGACGATATGAAAACCCTCGGTCACCTGATAGGACTTTGCGCAAAAGAGTTTGACGAAAAGGCGGACTATATCCGCGCCGAAGTCACAAAAATATGCGACAAGTATCCGATTTACGACTGATGAAGAACGAATATACCACTAAACAGCGCACCGCAATTCTCGATTTTTTAAGAGAAAATGCGGACCGCCACGTAAAAGCGTCCGACGTTGTGAATTATATGCGCGAAAGCGGAATAAAGATGGGCACCGCCACGGTTTACAGAACGCTTGAAAAGTTCTGCGACGAGGGGCTTATCAGAAAATTCATAGTGGACGAGCACACGGGCGCTTGCTATCAATTTGTCGGCACACCTGCCGCCTGCCACAGCCATTTTCATCTCAAATGCACGGAGTGCGGAAAGCTCATACATTTAAGCTGCGAGTTTCTCGAAAATATGGAAAAGCATATCTACGACGAGCACGGCTTTACCGTAAGCTCCGCAAAGACGGTGATCTACGGCGTCTGTGCCGAATGTTCGCACACACAGGTGAAAAAAGAGCACGCCGACGCCTCGTCTTGTTGCCACGCAAAATGACCTTTTTGCAAAAGTTTCAAAAAAAATAAATTTACTATTGATTTTTGATTTCTTTTGTGATATAATTCTTACGCTTAACGATTTTTATAAGGTAATTTCAACTTACAAACGGAGGATATATATGCAGATAGCACTCGGTATTATCTTGCTTGTTGCCGCACTTTTTCTTATCATAGCGGTTCTTTTGCAAAACGGCAAGTCAAAGGGTCTTTCCGGCTCGATAACAGGCGGCGCGGAAACGTTTTTCGGTAAAAATAAGGGCAAAACCATTGATAAAAAGCTTTCGGTTATCACAACCGTCGTTGCGATAGTTTTCGTTGTTATCACTCTCGTTGTTTTTGTGGCGCAGGATTACGTCGATATACAAAAGCAGGCAAATGATTATTGGTCAAGCGTCATAGAGAGCATAAACAATGCAAAAGACAGTTCCTCGTCCGACACGGACAGCAGCGACACCGATACCGCAACCGACACATCTACGGACAGTGCAGTCGATACGTCAACGGGCACCGATGTGGAAGCAGGTTAAGGGATATATTTTACCGCTTTGGCAATAATAAACCAAAGCGGTTTTTTTGTATAACGAAAACAACCTGATAAGCGGGTAGTTTCAAAGAGGCTTTTGCCGATGAGCAACCCCCCGTAGCGGTAAGGCTCCCTCCGGGAGGGAGCTGTTGCCATAGGCGACTGAGGGAGAGCGCGTCACAATGAAGTTATTCTGAAATTACTGTCACGCGGGCTCCTTCCGCCACGCATTCGCGTGCCACCTTCCTCCCGGAGGAAGGCTTTGCCGGTTGTCGCATTTGCGGCGGGGTAGCTCCGTGCAGAATACATCTGTTTCATTTAATTTGTTTATCTGTGAGAGGGAAACTATGGACGAGAATATAAGAAAGGAAATATCGGAATACGTAAATTCGCCCGATTACGTGGCGCAAACACCGAAAAAGCTTGCGGCGATACTCGGCTACGGCGGGGGAGAGGGCGAGTTTAACGACACTCTTTGCGATATGTCCGAAAAATACGAAATTTGCATAACGGGCGGCGGCAAGGTCGTGCCACCTTCGTCACTCGGAATTTTAACGGGCGCGTTTTCCTCCTCCGCAAGAGGAGATTACGGCTTTGTTACCTCGGAGGGAAAAGAGTATTTTGTCCCGCCGAGATTTACCGCGGGTGCCAAAAACGGCGACACAGTGGCGATAAAAAAGATAGATATTCGCTCAAAATACGCGGGCAAGGGCAACGAGGCGGAGGTTGTCGGAATAATAAAGCACGCAAACGAAACGATAATAGGCACTTTTAAGCTTTTGCCGCAGGGCGGCAGGTATATAAGCGGCGCCGTCACCCCCGACGATGCAAGGCTCCGCTTTACCGTGTATATAAACCGCAAATATTTCGGCGGAGCAAAGGACGGCGACAAGGTCGTGTGCCTCGTTACCTCTTTCCCCGAGTATGAGGACGAGGAAGCCTCGGGCAAGATAACCGAGGTTCTCGGAAAAGCAGATTCCCAGGAGGCAAACTACAAGGCTATCCTTATAAAAAACGGCATAACAACGGAGTTTTCGGACAAAGCACTCGCCGAAGCCGAGGAAGCCTCAAAGGAAAAGATAAAAATCGCGGGACGTGTCGATTTAAGAAAAGAAAATATATTCACAATAGACGGCGCGGACGCAAAGGACCTCGACGACGCAATCTCGGTAAAAAAGACGAAAAACGGCTACGTCCTCGGCGTTCATATAGCCGACGTTTCACACTACGTAAGGGAAAACACGATACTTGATTCCGAGGCTATGTCAAGGGGAACGAGCGTGTATTTTACGGACAAGGTCGTGCCGATGCTCCCCGTTGCACTCTCAAACGGAATATGCTCGTTAAACGCAGGGGTAAACAGATACGCTCTTTCGGCAATTATGACGCTTGACAAGTACGGCAACATCGAAAAAACGGAGATAAAACGCTCGGTCATATGCTCAAAGGTAAGGGGCGTTTACTCCGAGCTTAACGATATAATCGAAAAGGGCGAAAAGAGCGAGTTTTACAAGAAATACGAACACGTCTACGACGATTTTTCAAAAATGCTCGAGCTTTACGGTGTACTTAAAACCAAAGCAAGACGCAAAGGCGCAATAGAGCTTGAGGGCGAGGAGGCAAAGATAATCCTCGACAATACCGGGCACCCGACCGACATAGTAAAGCGCGAAAGAGGCGAGAGCGAAAAGCTGATAGAGCAGTTTATGCTCTGCGCAAACGAGGCGGTTGCAACGTACCTTAATACCTTAAAGCTCCCGTGCGTTTACCGTGTTCACGAGGAACCCGACCCCGAAAAGATAAATTCGTTCGCCGTTTTTGCTTCAAATCTCGGCGTTGACACATCTCCTCTTCATACAAAAGGGCCCGTAACTCCCGCCGCACTCTCACAGGTGCTGGAGAGCGCAAAGAGAAAGGGCTGTTTTGACATTGTGTCCTCCGTTCTGCTTCGCTCACTTATGAAAGCGAAATACTCCTCGGTGCAAAAAGCGCATTTCGGTCTGGCAACGGAGCTTTACTGTCACTTTACCTCACCGATAAGAAGATACCCCGACTTAACCGTTCACAGAATAATAAACGCGCTCCTCGACGGCAAAGACGTTTCCACGTATGCGTCATTTGCGTCCGACAGCGCAAGGGAATCGAGCGAGAACGAGCAAAAAGCCGTAAACGCCGAAAGGGAGATAGAGGACCTTTACAAATGCGTTTATCTCGGCGACCGCATAGGCGAGGAATACGACGCGGTCATATGCTCGGTAACAAGCTTCGGGTTTTTCGCGCGGACGAAAAATCTTTGCGAGGGGCTTGTAAAAATCGAGTCCTTAAACGGCAATTTCTACTTTGACGAGAGAAACTACTCCTTAACTGCGGGCAAAAAGTCCTATCGCCTCGGCGACGGGGTAAGGGTAAAGGTGGAAAGCGTCGATATAATATCTGGCAGAGCCGTGTTCACCCTTTGCGGTGAGAGGGACGCTTCCGTTCCTTATCATAAAACAGATACGAAAAAGCGAGGGAGCAAAGCAAAGCGTTCGGTAAGAAAAAAATCCGTGCGCAAAAGACGCAGAAGATAAGCGATAAAACGCCAAAAAATTTTGTGTATTTTTACTAACGGCAAGAAATAAAGCCGCAACTTTTCTTTCATTATAAATAAATATAAAATTTTATCGAAAAAAGTGAAAAAAATTCTCCACTTTTCAAAAATATATGTTATAATTATAGTGTGCGCCGTCGGCGCAAACAGAAAATATTGTCAATATTTTAATGGAGGTACTTAAATGAGTACAAAGAAGTATGTTTACCTTTTTACCGAAGGTAACGCAAAAATGAGAGAACTTCTCGGCGGAAAAGGTGCAAACCTTGCAGAGATGACAAACATCGGCCTTCCCGTTCCGCAGGGCTTTACAATCACTACCGAAGCCTGCACGCAGTATTATGAGGACGGAAGACAGATAAATACCGAGATCCAGGCTCAGATCATGGAATACATTGAAAAGATGGAGAAGATAACCGGCAAAAAGTTCGGCGATAAGGAAAATCCTCTCCTCGTATCCGTTCGTTCCGGTGCGAGAGCATCCATGCCCGGTATGATGGACACCATTCTTAACCTCGGCCTTAACGAGGACGTTGTAAACGTAATAGCAAAGAAATCCGGCAATCCCCGTTGGGCTTGGGACTGCTACAGAAGATTTATCCAGATGTACTCCGACGTCGTTATGGAGGTCGGCAAGAAGTACTTCGAGGAGCTCATCGACAAGATGAAGGAAAAGAAGGGCGTTACTCAGGACGTTGAGCTTACCGCCGAGGACCTTGCAGAGCTTGCTTCTCAGTTCAAGGCTGAATACAAGGCAAAGATAGGTCAGGACTTCCCGACCGATCCTAAAGAGCAGCTCATGGGCGCTATCAAAGCCGTATTCCGTTCATGGGACAACCCCCGTGCAAACTACTACAGAATGCAGAATGAAATTCCTTACTCCTGGGGTACCGCAGTAAACGTACAGATGATGGCGTTCGGTAACATGGGCGAAACTTCCGGAACGGGCGTTGCATTTACAAGAGACCCCGCAACCGGCGAAAAGAAGCTTATGGGTGAGTTCCTTATGAACGCACAGGGCGAGGACGTTGTTGCAGGCGTTCGTACTCCTATGCCGATAGCTAAGCTCGAGGAGGTTATGCCTGAGGTTTACGAGCAGTTCAAAGGCATATGCAAGACCCTTGAGAATCACTACAGAGATATGCAGGATATGGAGTTCACCATCGAGGACAAGAAGCTCTATATGCTTCAGACAAGAAACGGTAAGAGAACCGCAAAGGCTGCTCTCAAGATAGCCGTTGACCTTGTTAACGAGGGTATGATAACCAAGGAGCAGGCGCTTCTTATGATCGACCCCAAGCAGCTTGATGCACTCCTCCACCCGCAGTTCGATGCAAAGGCTCTTAAAGCCGCAACTCCCATAGCACACGCACTCCCCGCATCTCCCGGAGCTGCTTGCGGTAAGATCGTATTCACCGCAGAGGACGCAGTTGAGCAGGGCAAGAAGGGCGAGAAAGTCGTTCTCGTTCGTCTTGAAACCTCTCCCGAGGATATCGAGGGTATGCACTACTCACAGGGTATTCTTACCGTAAGAGGAGGAATGACCTCACACGCAGCCGTTGTCGCAAGAGGTATGGGTACCTGCTGCGTTTCCGGATGCGGAGAAATAAAGATGGACGAAGCCAACAAGAAGTTCACTCTTGCAGGCAAAGTATATAAAGAGGGTGACTTTATCTCGA
>CAMGRB010000106.1 GCA_946061315.1 uncultured Clostridia bacterium
AACGAAATCACCCTCTATGGATATTCTTATTTCAAGCAACCTTGAAAGACTTCTTTACCTTATCTGCGGTCCCGAAAAATGCGCTTACTATATGAAAAAGTTAGCAACGGACGGTGAGTACAAGCTTGACGAGAGCGAGCTTGCAAAAATAAGAGAAAACTTTGACGCAGGCTACGCAAACGACGAGGAAACCTTAAAAACGATAAGGGACGTGTACGAAAAATGCAATTATCTTATGGACACACATACATCAGTTGCCTGGAGCGTCTATGAAAAATGGGACGGCGAGGAGAAGAAAAAATACAAAACCGTCGTTCTCTCAACCGCATCGGCATATAAATTCTCGTCAAGCGTTATGAACGCACTCGGCAAGAGCTACGGCGACGAGTTTGACGCAATAGAAAAGTTAAATTCGTACACAGGGGTGCCCATTCCTTACGCACTTGACGGAATAAGAGATAAAAAAGTTGTTCATTGTAACACGGTGGAAAAGGACAAAATGCTTGACTTTGTTGTTGACATGGCAAAAAAAGAGATCTGGAACAAATAATCGGTGGAGTGTATGAAAAAGATAAAAATAAAAGTCCCCGCAACCTCGGCAAATTTAGGCTCGGGCTTTGACTGTGTCGGAATTGCCTTCAAGCTTTACAACGTCTTTGAGTTTGAAAAAACAGAGAACGATCTTTCATTTGAGGGCTGCGAGGAAAAGTATGCAAACGAAAACAATCTTGCATACAAGGCATACCGTGCGGTATGCGAAAAGATAGGAGAAAAGAGCAGCGTAAAAATAAAGTTTTGCGACACGGGGGTGCCCGTTTCAAGAGGACTTGGCTCCTCGGCAACGCTTATCTGCGCGGGTGCATACGCCGCAAACGCTCTTTTCGGCAAAAAGTTGGATGATAGCGAAATACTTGAAATATGTACCGAAATCGAGGGGCACCCCGACAACGTTGCCCCCGCACTTTTCGGCTCCCTTTGCGCTTCCGTTTCCGACGGGGGAGAAATAAGGAGCGTAAAATTTCCCGTGTCAAAAAGACTGTTCTTTACCGCTTTGATCCCCGATTTTGAGGTTTCAACAAGCGAGGCAAGGGCGGTTTTGCCAAAGGAGATACAAAGATCTGACGCAATATACAATATGTCAAGGGTCGCACTTTTGCCCTACGCCTTTTCATCGGGCGATGTTGAACTTATAAAATCCGTCACCAAGGATAAAATACACGAGCAGTACAGGAAAAAGCTTTTCAAAAACGTATCCGAGGTTGAAAAAATATGCTACGGGTGCGGCGCGCTCACCTTTAATATAAGCGGCGCAGGCTCAACCTGCCTTTGCATTTCACTCAAAGATATAAGCGAAGAGCTTTCAAAAAATCTTGTCGGTATCGAGAACGGATGGAGGGCGCTACCCCTTAAGGTTTGCGAAAACGGCGTGCAAGAGGTAAAAGAATGAGTAGCGGAAAATATCTTTTGGTCGATAAAACGATTCTGCCGCCCTGCTATGAAAAGGTAGTCGAGGCAAGGGCGCTCATATCGAGCGGACAGGTAAAGGATATATCCGAGGCGGTAAAGAGGGCAGGCATTTCAAGGAGCACGTATTACAAGTACAAGGACTACGTTTTTGCCTTAAATACCGACACAGAGTGCCGAAAAGCAGTTATAACCTTTACTCTCTCACATAAAACGGGTATGCTCGGCGAGGTGTTAAAAAAACTCTCCGATAGTGGTGCCAACATACTCACCATAACGCAAAATTTGCCGATAAACTCAAAGGCGCACGTCGTCACCTCGATAGATATATCGCTCATAAAATGCGACGTGGGCGATCTTATCACCGAGATGAACGAAATCCCCGGCGTTTCAAACGCCCGCCTTGTCGCAATAGAGTAATTTTCCCGATTTGACGGTAAATTTTCAGAAAAAACAAAAAATACTTGACAAAAAGCCTTTGTGCAAGTATAATATAAGTGAAGAGAGCTACCGATGACGGTTTCCCTTCCCAAATGTTTTTGAAATAATCGCCTACATGTGGTATGGGAGGGCGATTATTTCTTTTTTATTTCTTATTGTCTTTGATAAGAGCAATAACAGCAATGATGAGCATACAAAAAGCGAACAACGCTTCATATGTAACCATTGTATCAAACAAGGTGCTATAAAATAATTCATAGGCACCACTCCTTTCCGAAGTATTCGGAAGGAGAAAAGAAATGCTCCTTCCGTCAAGGGAAGGAAAACCGCCACCGTTTTGGTAACTCTCCAAACATATATTATCACGGAAGCGAATATTTGTCAATAAAAAATTGCTTCAATTAAAAAGCCTGTCGTTTGGCGACAGGCTTTTTGCTTAATTTACCGTTATCATAAAAGAGTTTTTGTAGGAGTAGCCCGAGGGGAGATGGACCATCTGCTCCTTGCTTTCGAGGTCGTCAACCGCTCCGTCGTAGGAGGGGATAGAGGACCAGGGCTCTATACATACGTAAGGTGCGTCCGTTTTCGGCTTGTGCCAGATGCCGACGTATTTCATGCCGTCAAAGCTTACGGTAGCGCTGTTTTTTGCGTCCTCCGAGGCAAGCGTTACGTTTTTGTCCGTGTTGTAGAGGAATATGGCGTCGTTGTCAAAAAGGTCGTGCGTTAAGGGTATGCGCTTCGTTCCTCCCTCGGTAAACTGCCTGTCGTTGCCCGTGCAGAAGCAGGTGTCCGAAAAATCGACGCGCAAAGCGGCGCACTTTTTATCAAATTCGAGATAATAGTCCTCAAACTTACCCGATTTACCGAGAGGGACGTTGAAAGCGGGGTGACCTCCAACGGCAAATATAAGGTCGTTTCCGCCCGTGTTCTTTACGTTGAACTTTACCTCGACCGATTTAAGCATAAGCTTAAAGGTTACGTCAAAAACAAAATCAAACGGATACATGGTGCGGCTTTTTTTGTTCGACACGTACTCAAGCGTTATTTCCGAGGCAGAAGCGGATTTAAGGGCAAATTCTTCGTGGCGGACTATACCGTGAATGGGCATTTCATATTCTTTTCCGCGATAGGTATATTTTCCGCCAAAAAGCCTGCCGCAGATAGGGAACATAATGGGCGCATGACCCGTCCAATACTTTTCGTCGCCCTGCCATATATATTCGCACTCGTCCCTTTTGGATTTAAGGGAAATAAGCTCCGCACCAACGTCGGATATTTTAGCGGTAAGATAATCGTTTTCAATAGTGTAGATCATAGTAAAACTCCTTAAAATGTACAACGCCCCAAAAGACCGTTTGCGTTCTTATTGATTTTAACACATATTTATAAAAAAATCAATACCGTAAAACATTGAAAAATTGTAATTTATATGATAGAATAGAAAACGAAAGAGAGGTGCAGTTATGGCTAATATAGTTTTGCTCGGCAGGTGTAATTTAAGATGTCCGTATTGCTTTGCCGAAAATTATACCCACGGTGAAAACGAGGATATAACGGACGATACCTTTGCCCATCTTCTTGATTTTGCCGCACCCGACAAAGAGATAGGACTTATCGGCGGAGAGCCGCTTTTACATAAAAATATCGACACGTACCTTGATATTTTGTCAGATGACCCGCGTTTTTTGCGTGTGACGGTGTTTACAAACGGCATATTTATAAACAAGCATATAAAATCGCTCCTTGACAAAAAGATAATTCTGCTTATAAACGTAAACTCCTCGGGCGATATAGGAAGGGAGAACTTTTCACAAATTGACGAAAATATAGGCATGCTCTGCGAATACGGAATGAAAGAGCGCATAACCCTCGGCATAAATATATATGAGGAAAATCAGAACTTTGAGGACTTTTTGTACCTCGTAAAGAAGTATAATTTCAAAAAAGTGCGGGTAAGTGTCGTAATTCCCAAGGATAGAAGCGAGGGCGCAATAAATTATTTTATGAGAATGAAGCAAACGATGCTCTCTTTTTATAAAGAACTTGCCGCGCTTAACGTTTGCCCCTGCTACGACTGCAACGCAATTCCCGAGTGCGTATATACCGAGGAAGAAAAAGCGTTTTTATCGACACTCCCTTACTCAAACGATACCGAAAGAGATATATTTATGGGCAAAAGGTCCGTCTGCTCGCCGATAATAGACCTTTACCCCGATATGACGTCGTCAAGGTGCTTCGGTTGCTCGGGCGAGCCTCGGTTAAAGATCAAAGATTTTTACAATATAACCGATTTAAGAAATTGCTTCTTTTTTAGCACCGACTCCGTCCTCGTTCATATCCCATCGCGCTCCGAGTGTGAGGACTGCTATAAATTCAAAACGTTTTCCTGCTTCGGCGGGTGCCTTTGCTATAAAAAATCCGCGGAAAAATAATAGATGGCGAATAAGTCTGTGCATACGGGAATATACTTGAAAACGTAGCCGCCAAATTAAAAAATACGATTTTTTTGAAAAAACTATTGACACGGCAAAGCAACTGTGATATACTTAAAAGGCTCAACAAGCCGATGTGGCGGAATCGGCAGACGCCACGGACTTAAAATCCGTTGGGAAGAAATTCCCGTACCGGTTCAAGTCCGGTCATCGGCACCAAAATATCGCGGGGTAGAGCAGCCTGGTAGCTCGTCGGGCTCATAACCCGGAGGCCGTGAGGTTCAAATCCCACCCCCGCAACCAAATCCCCGAGGATTTATCCTTGGGGATTACTTTTTACCTCTTCACTTTTCACTCTTCACTAAAACCTCGGGGATTTGGAGGTAATAAGTAATAGTGAATAGTGAAAAAGTTTTAATGTAGCTTTCCACCGATGCGGAAAGCTTTTTTGTATTATAAAAATTTTAGGATTATTCAGATTTTTGCGATAACCCGGAGGTCAGCACCATTCCACCACAGTTCGTGGTCTTTTTTGTTTTGTTACGGAGATGAGAAGAGGAGTCAGGCCTTCGGGTTATGAGTCCGACGAGCGTGGCTCGTAGGGGAAAGTCGCACGTCGCTGCCGGGGGCAGAAGAAGACGTGCGAGTTTCGTGCAGCGGTCGAATTTTTGCCCGCAGTATCACGGAGGGCGTAAAAATTCGGGCACCGCAAATTGGCGCGAAGCGATAACCCGGAGGTCAGCACCATTCCACCACAGTTCGTGGCCTTTTTGTTTTTTCACTAAAACCTCGGGATTTGGGAATAATAAGTGATAGTGAAAATATTAAGCGCGCTTTTCTTACGTCGGGCGAAAAATGATTTTTAAGGGCAGAGGGGCGGATTTTTCACGTATAATCTGCCTTTTTTTGTCTTTTGCACGGTGATTTTGAACAATTTGTAAATTCGATACCATTCTTATTGACACATACCCCTGGAGGGTATAAAATAAAAATACCATGTGGGGGTATTATGATACGAAAGGAAGATAAATCTATGTCCGATAAGGAAATTTGCGGGTGTTGCGGCAAGACAACGGAGCGCTCGGAGGACGAGCGCAAAAAACTGATTCACCGCCTTAACCGAATTGAAGGGCAGATCCGCGGGATTCGCGGGATGGTGGAAAAAGACGCCTACTGTGCGGATATTTTGGTTCAGTCTGCCGCCGTAAACGCGGCGATAAACGCTTTTAACAAGGAACTGCTGGCAAGTCATATCCGCGGTTGCGTTGCCAGAGATATAAAAAACGGCAAGGACGAGGTAATTGACGAGCTGGTATCAACTTTGCAAAAGCTGATGAAATAAAGGAGGCACTGTAAATAAATTATGGAGCAATATACGGTAACCGGTATGAGCTGCGCCGCCTGCACCGCACGGGTAGAAAAAGCGGTATCGGGCGTAAAGGGCGTAACCTCCTGCTCGGTCAGCCTGCTTACC
>CAMGRB010000107.1 GCA_946061315.1 uncultured Clostridia bacterium
GCCATATATTAAAGCTTGATACCTCAAGGGGGAGAAACGTTATAGGCTGGTATGAAAAAATAGGAATAAAAAAGGCGATAGATTACGTTGTAGAGTGGACAAAAGCATATAAAAACGGCGAGGACGTGTCTTTAATTATGGAAAAAGAGATAAAAGAATACGTCTTGGCGCTCGGTTGGAGCTTATAAAATGGAAAACGGTAAATTAAAAGAACAGATACTTGAACTAACAAAAGAGTATGCCAAAGAAAAGGCAAAAGAGAGCGAAGAGGAAGTAAAAATCAGATACGCGGGGCGGGTTTTTGACGAAAACGAGCTTTGCAACCTCGTTGACGCCTCACTCGAATTTTGGCTGACTGAGGGCAGATACACGGCGGAGTTTGAAAAGAAGCTCGCAAGTACGATAGGGGTAAAATACGCAAATTTCGTAAACTCGGGATCAAGCGCCGACTTGCTTGCGTTTTCAACTCTTACCTCGTATGAACTCGGCGACAGAAGAATAAAGCGCGGTGACGAGGTAATAACTGTAGCCTGTTCTTTTCCCACCACTATATCCCCTATAATACAGTACGGCGCAGTACCCGTTTTCGTTGACGTCACAATACCCGAATACAATATAAACGTCGATATGCTTGAAGATGCTTTGTCAAGCAAAACAAAGGCGGTAATGATAGCGCACACACTCGGAAACCCCTTCAATCTTCAGGCGGTAAAGGACTTTTGCAGGCAAAACGGACTTTGGCTCATAGAGGATAACTGCGACGCACTCGGCGCGCAGTATTATATTGACGGGGAATGGAAAATGACGGGGAGTGTCGGAGATATATCGACAAACAGTTTTTATCCCGCACACCATATAACGACGGGTGAGGGCGGGGCGGTTTGCACAAGCAATCCCGAGCTTCAAAGAATAATACGTTCCCTGCGTGATTGGGGCAGGGACTGTGGCTGCCCGAGCGGCAGGGACAACTCCTGCGGTCACCGCTTTGATAAAAAGTGGGAGTTTTTGCCCGAGGGGTACGACCATAAATACGTGTATTCCCGTTTTGGTTATAATCTTAAAGCAACGGATCTTCAAGCCGCTATCGGTGTGGCTCAACTTGACAAACTGCCCTCATTTGTTGAAAAAAGGTGTGAAAATCATAAATATCTTAAAGAAAAGCTTGAGGGAGTGTCTGATAAAATAATTTTGCCCGAGCATCTGAATGAGGCAAAGCCGTCGTGGTTTGGCTTCGTTATAACCTTAAATGACGGCGGGGCGAAAAATAAAGTCGTATCCTATCTTGAAGAAAACGGGATACAGACAAGGTCGCTTTTTGCGGGCAATATCATATCTCACCCCTGCTTTGACACCATAAGAAAAACGGAGCTTTACCGTGTCGTTGGGGAACTTACCGAGAGCGATAAAATAGTGAACGACACCTTCTGGGTAGGAGTATATCCGGGTCTTGACAGACAAAAACTCGACAAAATCGGAGAAACAATAATAAATGCGCTTAAAGGATAGAATAAAAAGTCTTTACAAAGACAAAAAAATAAGATTTTTGTTTGTAGGTGGCTTAAATACCGCCGTCGGATACGGGCTTTATGCGCTTTTTATCTTTTTCGGGTGGCATTACGTGCTAGCCCAGACGCTCTCAACCCTTATCGGAGTAGCGCACAGTTACGTATGGAACAAATATTTTACTTTCGGCAAAACTGCACGTTCTGTTAGTGAGGCTTTGCGCTTTGTGTCCGTCTACGTTGTCAGTTATCTTATTTCGTTGCTTTTGCAATACCTTATGATAGATAAGGCGGGTATGAGCGCATATATCGCAGGACTTATAAGTCTTGTATTCACAACGGTTATAAGCTACGTAGGGCACAATTTTTATTCGTTCGGCAATTTTCCAAAGAAGAAAAAAGAAAGCGGAGAGGACGGAAAAAATAAAGAATGAAGATGCGTTTGGCGGACTATGTGTCTGATTTTTTGGTTAAAGTGGGCATAACAGACGTCTTTTGCGTAACGGGCGGAGGGGCTATGCACCTTGACGATGCCATTTGCCACGACAACCGTCTGAAAGTCACGTATATGCATCACGAGCAGTCCTGCGCTATTGCCGCCGAGGCTTACGCAAGGATAAATAATAAGCCCGCCTGTGTTCTCGTAACGACGGGACCGGGTGGAACAAACGCCTTAACGGGCGTTTTGTGCGCTTATCTTGACTCCGTTCCCATGCTTGTAATATCTGGGCAGGTCAAGTACGAAACGACGTCGAGAAAAATGAACTGCGGTGTTCGCGCCGCAGGGGATCAGGAGTTTGATATAACAAAATGCGCCGCCCATATGACAAAATATGCGGTGATGACGGAAAACCCGTCGGATATACGCTATGAACTCGAAAAGGCTTATCATCTGGCAACGGAGGCAAGGTGCGGTCCCTCCTGGATAGACATACCTCTTGATTTTCAGTCCGCAATCATAGAAACGGATGCACTTATGGAATATTCTCACACTCCAAGATTGAAAAGTGTGTCAAGATATATGACGGAATACGTGTGCGAGGAAATAGCAAAAAGCCGCCGTCCCGTACTTTACGCGGGCAACGGTGTGCGACTCTCGGGCGGATATGATGAGTTTATAAAGGCATCGGAAAAACTCAAAATTCCCATCGTGCTCGGCTGGAACAGTATTGACCTTTTGCCAAACGACAATGAACTTTATGCGGGCAGGGCAGGCATTATGGGCGACAGGGCAGGCAATTTTGCCGTTCAGAACGCCGATCTTGTAATAGCGGTAGGCAACAGGCTCTCGATAAGACAGGTAGGCTACAATTATAAAACGTGGGCAAGGGGCGCAAAAGTCATAATGGTAGATGCGGACAAAGCCGAGATGGACAAGCCGACCTTGCACGTCGATAAAAAGATAAACGCCGACGCAAAGGACTTTTTTGAAAAACTTCTTGACTGCGCAAACGAAATTCAACTGCCCGATTTTGAAAAATGGCGCACCGTGTGTCGAAATTGGGTTGAAAAATACAAGGTAACTCAAAAAAAGCACTATGAAGATACCGACAAAACAAACGTCTATGCGTTTATAGATACAATAAGCAAAATGATAAAAGAAAACACTATAACGGTAGTGGGAAACGGGAGCGCTTGTGTCGTTGGCTCCCACGCATTCAATATAAAAAAGGGCGGCAGATTTATAATAAACTCGGCGGTTGCAAGTATGGGCTACGACCTACCCGCCTCAATAGGCGCGTGTATTGCCGCAGGAGAGGAGATTATCTGTATCACGGGCGAGGGTAGCTTGCAGATGAATATACAGGAGCTTCAAACGATAGTGACAAACGATTTGCCGATAAAAATTTTCGTCATAAACAACGGGGGCTATCATTCCATAAGGCAGACGCAGAGAAATTTCTATCCCGAAAAAAAGCTTGTCGGCATAGGGGCACAGAGCGGTGATCTTACCTTTCCCGATCTATCGAAAATAGCGGACGCTTACGGATATAAATATTTTTCGTGCCACTCGAACAAAGAACTGCAAGAGAGTCTTAAAAAGGCTTTATCGACACGGGGCAGGCTTATTTTTGAGGTTTTTGTAGGCGAGAGCCAGAACTTTGAGCCGAAATCATCTTCAAAGCAGTTAGAGGACGGAACGATAGTATCGCCTCCCCTTGAGGATATGTACCCGTTTCTTCCGAGAGAGGAGCTAAAAGAGAATATGGAGATTGACAAATGGTTTACGTGATAAGCGGCTTTTCCTGTATGATAGGGTACGCTCTTTTAAGAACGCTTCCCGAAGGGGATAAAATAATCGCCCTTGTAAAGCCGGGCGAGAAAATACACGATTTCGTTATGAAAAACGAAAATATAAAAATAAGGGAGTGCGATATAAGGGACTACCGCTATTTTTCAACAAACGACAAGGGCGACGTCTTTATACACCTTGCGTGGCTCTCAACGGGAGGCGAGGAAAGGGACAACGTAAGGGTGCAAATTGACAATATAGCCTACACCGTGGACGCCGTGGAGCTTGCCGCAAAAATGAACTGCAAGGTATTTATAGGCGCAGGCTCCCAGGCGGAGTACGGTCTGAAAAATGAAAAGCTATCTCCCGACACTCCCACAGACCCAATAAGTGCTTACGGAATAGCGAAATACTGCGCGGGCAAAATGAGCGAAAATCTTTGCGATAAATACGGTATGCGTATAAATTGGGTGCGCTTTTTAAGCGTTTACGGAGAATACGACAGGGAGCGCAATTTTATACCTTATCTTATAAAAACGTTTCTCTCGGGCGGCGTGCCGTTTGTTACCGACTGCACGCAGATATGGGATTATATCTACTGTGACGACGCCGCAAGAGCCGTATATTGCATAGCCGGAAACGGAATAAACAAAAAGAGCTACCCGATAGGCTCGGGAAAGAGCGATACCCTTAAAAATTACGTTCTTAAAATAAGGGAGCTGACAGGCGGCAAGGGAATCCATTTCGGCGCACGGGAAAGAAAAGCAACGGAGCCGTTTTATCTTTGTGCCGACATTGACGAGCTTCGCCGCGATACAGGCTTTCACCCAACCGTCGATTTTGATACCGGCATTAAAAAATGTATCGGCTTTATAAAGGAGAATGAATGAAAAAAATATGCGTCGTCATACCCACCTACAACGAAAAGGAAAACGCAAGAGCCATATACGAGGCCGTAAAAAGAAAGTTTGAAACAAGACTGACAAACTACGATTACGAGATACTTTTTGCGGACAACTGCTCAACAGACGGCACAAGAGCAATAATAGAAAATATAGCAAAGGAAGACTCCCACGTCCACGCAATATTCAACGCAAAAAATTACGGACAGTTTGCCTCCCCGTTCAACGCGATAATAAAAAGCGACGCAGACGCCACAATGACAATCTGCGCAGATTTTCAGGACCCACCCGAGCTTATTCCCTCATTCGTTGCAAAATGGGAGGAGGGATATAAAATAGTATGCGGAGTAAAGACCAAAAGCAAGGAAAACTCCTTTGTAAGATTTTTAAGGAGCGTTTACTATAAGATTTTCAAAAAATTCGCAAGCGTGTCGGTCATAGAACACTTTACGGGCTTCGGCATTTACGACCGTTCGTTTGTCGACGTTTTAAGAGAGCTTGACGAACCGGAGCCGTTTATAAGATCGCTCGTCTGCGAGCTTGGCTATAATATCACAACGATAGAGTACACACAGCCGAGGCGCAGGGCAGGCAAGAGCAGTAACAATATAACCACTCTTTACGACGCCGCCATGCTGTCGTTTACCTCATATACCAAAGTCCCGATAAGAGCGTTTATGATTTTAGGTATAATACTTTTTGTCATCTCGATTATATCATTTATTGTATTTGCCGCACTCAAAATGATAATTCCTCTGCTTTTTTGCACCGTCGGAATTTTCTCCTCGATAGGATATATTTTTCTCTCAATTATCGGAGAATATATACTTGCGATAAAATCAAAAGTCACCCGCCGTCCTCTTGTTATAGAGGAAAAGAGAATATAAAAAATGACTGCCGCAATTTTGTGGCAGTCATAAGTTTTAAGGGGATAGGCGTATTTAGCAAAGACGCGTTGATTTTATCGTTTGATATACAAGCCGGTTGTCGAGGCGCCAACCCCTACGGTAGGGCGGGGGCTTGTGTCAAGAGTAACATAGTAAACAATCTGTGTAAAGACAT
>CAMGRB010000108.1 GCA_946061315.1 uncultured Clostridia bacterium
GCATAGAAAAGAGAATATCCGACGGCGGCACGGGACTAAAGTCGGTTATTGCCCAGCTTAATTTCGTATCGCAGTTCCTCAAAAACAAAAACAACAAATAACCAAAATGCGCAGTTTCAAAACTGCGCATTTTTTTGTCATATCTTTCCCTTGCAAAATTGCCTTATAAAGCACAATAATGAAAAGTTAGAAAATATTTCTTTACAAAGAAATTGCAATATGGTATAATTAAAAAAACGTCACCGTCCTTGAAACGCACGAGCATGCCGTTTTGGACAACCTACCACGTTTTAAAATATAAAATTTGTGATGTTATTTGACAAATGGAGGCTGTGTTATGAAATACGTAAATACAAACTTGAAAACAGACGCTTCCTCATTAAAACAATGCTTTGAAAAAAATATTCCTACAAGTGTTGATAATTGTAAGCCCGACGAAATATACGGATGCGTTATTGGAAATCAATTTGAATTGCATAAGAGAAGAAAACCGATGAGTATTCGCATCTTGGCGGACGATTATATTTTCGGAACAGTGGATGAAGACGGTTCTGTGCAATATGCGTACAAGCGCACTTGGTCATCCCGCATTATGACTATAATATATCCTATTTTTGCTTTGGTTATCGGGGTCGTTTTAGGCGGAATGATTCTGAAAATAGAAGAAATGTTTTTGTGGCTATTCGTTTCTGTTCCGTTCTTGTTCTGTAATTTTATAAAGCCAAAAAAATTACATAGTGATTTGTTGGACGCTCTTGTCCGAATGATAAATTCTTCAAAATCCGCATAATCCATTCTGTTACCGTGCCATCATTACGGAACAGAAAACGGATAATATTTTGCATGTTAATATATTAAGTAAGGAGCGGTGAACGATGATAATTCCAAAAGACGTCAGAAAACACACCTTGAAGTATGTCGTAAAAGTAATACTACTTTGCGTTATCAGTCTGTCAGTTTCAATTTTTGTGTGTTGTTGCTTAAACCGTGCTCAATTTATCGGAAATTATAGATACATACTGTATTTTGTGATAATCGCTTTACCTGTAAGTCTTATAGTTATCTTTAAAATTTTAATGCAGTGTTCTTGGCAAGGGAAAATAATTCACTTGGAATTTGAAAATATAGTAGAGAGCGAACAACCGTTCAATCCGGTAAAAGAGTCTTTGTATAACCGATACACAATGTACGGATATATAGAACTAAAAAACAGGGATGTCAAGGTAGTGAAATTGTTTTCGGGAAGAATGAAAGACAGTGAACATTTTGATGATTACGAAATCGGCGATGAGGTTATTCATATTATGGGAACGAAATACTATCAGGTAATCTCTGAAAACAACAACAGTATTTTATGTGGAGTTTGCGGAGCAAAAAATGAAAAAGCAAACGACGTTTGCAAAAATTGCGGCTCCCATTTTGTAAGAAGCAACACGGAAACAAGATAAGATTTTATATACCGTGTAAAGTAACTTGACTTAGCGGAACGAAGTACATGCACGAAAATGTTCGTACTACAAAAAGCCTTCTCCCGCTGAATAAGGCTTGAAGTGCGAAAAAATAAAATTCCCGCAAACCGTTTTATAGGTTTGCGGGAATTTTTATAGTAATAGTTTTTTGGCATGCCATTCTTTGTACTGCCTTTTTAGTGTAAAGTTCAGAATGATTCTTTATCAATTTTTCTTTTTTCTTCAAGCTTGGAAACTACCTTGTAAAGAGGTATCACAAGGGTGGACATTGCTATATTGCCGACCATATGAACGGCGTCCCAGGGGAGCCCTACGGCTATCCAGGAAAGCGTTGCCTCAAAGGTAAGGTGAAAAGCAAGAGCCTGGAACGGAGCATAAAGAGTACCGTAGAGTATTCCGTGCAGGGCGCAGGCAACCGTTGATAAGACGGCGGTTTTGCCGAGCGACAGATTTTTGGGGATAAGCATAACAAAGCCCCAAAGCACCGTCCATATATAAAGATACGGTATCCACCATATGTTAAAGCCCGCATACGCACCCGTCAGAATAACGAAAACGTATATGGGAATAAGCGCCTTTTTCCTGTAAACAAGGGTAAAGACCGTTATAAACATCGCTATCGGGTGGACGTTTGGCAAAAACTCCATTATGAGCTTTGAAATAAACATAATAGTGCCGAACATTGCAAATATTGCAATATCGACAAGCCTGCTTTTTTTCATTCTCCGATAAGTTCCGCTTTCTTTATTCTCATATCGACAATGGGTCTGTCGGAGTAGTCCGTTTTTACCGAGGCTATCTCGTCAACAACGTCCATACCCGATATCACCTTGCCGAATGCGGCGTATTCTCCGTCGAGAAATTTGCCGTCCTCGTGCATTATGAAAAACTGCGATGATGCCGAGTTTTTGTTACTGCTTCTTGCCATGGAAACGACGCCTCTTTCGTGCGAGAGGTCGTTTTTAACTCCGTTCGAGGCAAACTCGCCCTTTATCTTCTCACTCGAGCCGCCGCAGCCCGTGCCCGTCGGGTCGCCGCCCTGTATCATAAAGCCTTTTATAACTCTGTGGAAAATAAGACCGTCGTAAAAGCCCTCTTTCACCAACTTCTTGAAATTTGCGACGGTTATGGGAGCCTTGTCCGGATAAAGCTCGATTTCTATAACTCCGCCGTTTTCCATTTCTATTCTTACCATTTTTATATACCTCACAGTACCGTTTTTCTTAATTTTATCAAAACCCGTATAAAAAGTCAATGATGATACGAAAAAAGTTAATTAAAAAAGCGTTATTTCGCCATATCGGGAATAATATATTTTATAATAGAAAATTTGCGGGAGGTGATAATACGGAAAAATATCAAAAATGGGCGTATATCGGCGTGTGCGCAACGATTTTTGCGGTTTTCGGCTATCTTTTTCTTAAATATGCTCTCGGCATCATTTTACCTTTTGCCTTTGCATTTCTTGTAGTCGCCCTTGCAAGACCCCTTATAAATAAAATATGCAATAACGGCAAAATACCAAAGTCGGTAGCGGGCGTTGTAGTTATTGCCGTTTTGCTCTTTTTTATAGTGTATCTTTTGTTCATTTGCGCATCATACGCTCTTGGGCAGATAAAAGATATTTCGGCAAAAATAATAGAAAGCCTATCGCAAGAGAATAACTACCTCTCCGGTTTTTTCGATTTTATTGAAAATATCGAGGAAAGAGTGCCTTTTCTTAAAAACCATATCTTTAACGACGGCGAGAGCATCTATTCCATCGTCGTCGATATGATAAAAAACGGAGCAGGGAAGATAAGCGGCGAGATAACCTCGTTTGTTGCAAGATTTATTTCATCTTTGCCTACCTTTGTAATAACCGTAATAGTAATAATACTCTCCCTTTTCTATTTTTCCAAGGACTACGACAAAATGGGCGATGCGGTAATGAATTTTCTGCCAAAGAATATAGCCGCAAAAATACCCGTCATAAAAAGGGATATAGTGTCGGTTATATCAAAGTATATAAAGTCGTATCTTATATTGCTTTTTCTCACCTTTACGGAGCTTTTTGCGGGCTTTTTGATTCTCGGCGTTGAAAACTCGTTTGTGCTTGCACTTGTAATCGCCTTTGTCGATATGCTCCCCGTGCTGGGCGTCGGGTGCGTGCTCGTTCCGTGGTCGGTAATCCTTTTAATAGGCGGCAATATAAGGCTCGGCATAGGACTCCTCGTGCTTTATCTTATAATATATCTTTTGCGTCAGTTTGAGGAGCCGAGAATAATAAGCTCACAAATGAACGTCCACCCCTTAATAACCCTTTTTGCCATGTATGCGGGACTTAAAATCGCAGGGCTTGGTGGAATGATTTTCGCCCCTCTTATCGCATTTATAATAAAAACGGTTTACAGTAGCATTAAAAAAGAAAAAAGCGTTGAAAAAGGAAAAGAATTGTGATAACATATAATAAAGCATTGACATTATGGGAGAAAAAATATGTTTAACGATAAAAAAGTAGTCTTTTCCGGCGTTCAGCCGTCGGGAAATCTCACGATAGGAAATTATCTCGGTGCAATACGCAATTTCAGCGCATTTTCGGATGAATACCATTGTTATTACTGCGTTGCCGATATGCACGCAATAACCGTAAGGCAGGTTCCTGCCGATTTAAGAAAGAGAACGTATGAAACGTTAGCACTTTATATAGCCTGCGGCCTTGATCCTCAAAAAAATACGCTTTTCGTGCAGAGCCACGTTCCCGCCCATGCGGAGCTTGGCTGGATACTCGATTGCTATACTATGTTCGGTGAGCTTTCGAGAATGACGCAGTTTAAGGACAAGAGCGCAAAAAATGCGGACAATATAAACGCAGGGCTATTTACCTATCCGTCGCTTATGGCGGCAGATATACTCCTTTACCAGACGGAGCTTGTCCCCGTCGGAGTAGATCAGAAACAGCACCTCGAGCTTTGCCGTGATATAGCGGGGCGCTTCAATCAGATCTACGGTGAAACCTTCGTTATTCCCGAGGGCTATATAACCAAAGAGGGCGCAAAGATAATGTCCTTGCAGGACCCTACAAAGAAGATGAGCAAATCCGACTCCAACGAAAACGCCGTCGTCCGTATTCTCGACTCCAAGGACGATATAATAAGAAAATTCAAGCGTGCCGTAACCGATTCCGGCAACGAAATAGTGCACGGAGAGGATAAAGAGGGAATAACCAATCTCTTAAATATATACACACGCTTCACGGGCAAAACCTTGGAGGAAGCAGAGAAGGAATTTGACGGCAAAGGCTACGGCGAGTTCAAGCTTGCCGTGGGTGAAACCTGCGCCGACGCTCTGTCCCCCGTCAAAGCGGAGTTTGATAAGCTTATGGCGGATAAAGCATACCTCGAGGCAATAATGGCAGACGGCGCCACAGAAGCTTATAAAAACGCCCGTCGCACCCTCTCCAAAGTAAAGCGCAAGCTCGGCTTTACCGATATAAAACGCTAAAAGGAATACAAAACAATGGTCGACACAAACTGTGCCGACCATTGTTTTATTTTATTCCCATTTCAAAATCGTTTTTCCGTCCGTGTCGTAGTGCCAATAGTTACCCGCGCCAGTCGGCTCCGTTTCGCTGTAATAATATCTCGTTGCGGAGGTAAGTTTGTCATTGTAACTACCTATATTGATAGCGCTCCATTCAGCCTCCGTGCCTTTATAGAATACTTCTTTAAGTCTACTGCAATTATAGAACGCATCACTTCCTATACTTGTTACGCTATCGGGTATAGTTACGCTTGTAAGTTTGCTACAACCCTTGAACGCACCACCGCCTATGTTTGTTACACTATTTGGTATAGTTACGCTTGTAAGGCTACTGCAATAAAAGAACGCATATTCGCCTATACTTGTTACGCTATTTCCTATAGTTACGCTTGTAAGGCTACTGCAATCCTCGAACGCACCACCGCCTATACTTGCTACGCTATTTGGTATAGTTATGCTTGTAAGGCTACTGCAACCTGAGAACGCGTCATTGCCTATGCTTGTTACGCTATCGGATATAGTTATGCTTGTAAGTTTGCTACAACCCTTGAACGCACCACCGCCTATGCTTGTTACACTATTTGGTATAGTTACGCTTGTAAGGCTACTGCAATCGTAGAACGCATAACTGCCTATGCTTGTTACACTATTCGGTATAGTTATGCTTGTAAGGCTACTGCAATTATAGAACGCACTACTGCCTAT
>CAMGRB010000109.1 GCA_946061315.1 uncultured Clostridia bacterium
ATATATCTGCCACCTGTCAAGCGTTTTGAAATGCTCTCCCATTTTTCTGTAAAGGTCCTCACATTCACGAACGGTAAGAAGCCGCTCGCCGTAAGGTGGGTTGCAAACTATCGTGCCGCGCCTGCCGCCCGTTTCTATTGTAAGGGCATCTTTTTCAAAAATTTTCATATTGTTATATACGCCCGCGTGCTTGGCACATTCGGTAGCGAGCGACACACACTCGGGGTTTATGTCCGAAGCGTATGCTTCAAAAGGCGAGTCGGTTATTATCTTTGCTCTTGCCGCCTCCCTTGCATCGTTCCACACTTTTTTGTCTATACCCGCAAAGGTCTGTGAAATAAAGGCTCTTTCAAGTCCGGGCGCTCTGTTCGTCATTATCATTGACGCTTCTATTGCAATAGTTCCCGAGCCGCAAAACGGATCCCAGAAAAGAACGTCCTCTCTCGGTCTTGAAATTTTGGCAAGTGCGGCGGCAAGCGTTTCCCTTATCGGCGCCTCCGACGCTTTCGGTCTGTAGCCTCTTTTATGAAGCGGTGTGCCCGAGGTATCTATCATAAGAGTGGCTCTGTTCTTAAAGAGGAAAAAGTCAATCTGATACTTTGTTCCCGTTTCCGCAAACCAACTGATACCGTATTTTGCGCCGAGACTCGATGCAACCGCTTTCTTTATTATTTTCTGACAGTCGGGGACGGAAAAGAGCGCGCTTTTTATACTGTGTCCCCTTACGGGAAATTCGTCGTCCTTACCTATCCATCTATACCAATCAAGAGCTTTTGTGCCCTCGAAAAGATCGTCAAAGGTGAGCGCCTCAAACTCTCCGACCTTTATATAAACCCTCTCCGCGTATCTTAAATTGATATTGCACACCGCCATAGCGGAAATATCGCCGACAAAGCTTATTCTGCCGTCCATGGTTTCGGTTCTTTTATAGCCGAGTGCGTCTATCTCCTCGCCGAGCAGACCTTCAAGCCCGAAAAGGCACGTTGCCACATACTCAATCATTAGTTTTTTCTCCTTTGGGCAAGGTGAACGAGAACGTGCAGTTCTTTCCGTATTCGCTCTGTACGCTTATCTTCTCTCCGTGTGCCTCTATTATCGTCTTTGTTATGAAAAGCCCAAGACCTACGCCCGTTTTGTCAAGTCCTCTGCTCTTGTCGCCTTTGTAAAATCTGTCGAAAACGTACGGCTGATCCTCGGGGGATATTCCTATTCCCTCATTGTAAATCGAGAATTTTATCTTTTTGTCGCAGTCCTTGACGCTTACTTTGTATTTGCCCTTTTCATAAGAGAACTTTATCGCATTGTGGCAAAGGTTGTATATTACCTGGTTTATCGCGTCCTTGTCGCCCTTTACGTACATATCGAAGTCGTCAAAATCAAAGTCAACGTCAAGCTCTTTTATCTCTATCTGCGTTTCAAAGGATATTACCGTCTGCCTTACCATTTCGCAGATATTGAAATTTTTCATTTCAAACTTGCGCTCACCCGATTGAAGCCTCGATATATCGAGCAAGGACGTTACAAGTCGGCTCAAGCGTTTTATTTCGTTTTTGATTATGGTAAGATAATATTCCTGCTTTTCGGGCGGTATTGCACCGTCGAGTATTCCGTCTATAAAGCCGGCTATTGTCGTCATAGGCGTCCTTAAATCGTGTGACGCACTACTCAAAAAGCTACGCTGCATTTCGTCCTTTGACTGAAGTGCCGAAGCCATATTGTTAAACGAGGTTGCAAGGTCTGCAAGCTCGTCGTTACCCCTGACCGGTATTCGCACGCTGAAATTACCGCGCGAGAACTCGTTTACCGCAACGCTTATCTCGCGAAGCGGCTTCATAACGCTGTAGCTCACACCGTAAATTGCCACAAGTGCAACTATTGATATCCAAACGACCGCTATTATTATCGAGCGCATCATCGCGCTTATCATATCGCCCTTTTTGGAGCTTAACGTATAAGCGATTACCGTGCCGAGAGTGTCCTCATTTTCGTTTTCTATAACCGATGCGAACAAAATTACGTTTGAGGAGAAAAACCCGTTGCAGTTGCGGCGCATTGATATATCTTTTTCTTCGAGTATTTCCTCCATTGTTTCCTTTGGAATTGAGGTTTTCTCGATTTCCTCTATACCCGCCGTAGAATTTTCGCCGTACTTTACCTGTATTTCGCCCGTATCCTCGTCTTTATACGCGCTCATAACTATATTGCCGTCTTTGTCGGTAGCAAGCACCTTGAAGTTCGGCGTTGTCATAAAGTTTATGGAAAGCGCGGACTTCAAACTGTTTTCCTTCTCCCTTATCTTTTCTTCAAGGGTACCGTCGCTATTTTCTACGTTAAGAAAGGTTTCAAAGGTGACTACTACGTTTGAAAGCTCTTTTTTTCTCGAATCTATGGAAAAATTCTCGATAAGTGTCGTTATTATTATTCCGAGGACCGTAACGGTGAGAATGATTATCGCCATAAATATCGCCATATATCTTGTGTATATGTTCTTGAAATGAAGTTTTTTCATCGCTCTCTCCTCCTTCTTTACGTCCTTCACGTTATAGTATAAACAATTTATTATAATAAGTCAAGAAAAAAGAGGATTTTCTCCTCTTTCAACTTTTATGATTCTGAAGGTTGAGGAAACACCTCAAATTTGTAGCCGACGCCCCAGACGGTTTTAAGTTCCCATTTGTCAGACACTCCCTGGAGTTTTTCGCGCAGGCGCTTTATATGGACGTCAACGGTCCTCGAGTCGCCGAGGTAGTCAAAGCTCCACACCTTGTTAAGAAGCTGATCCCTTGTATATACCCTGTTGAAATTCTTTGCAAGGAAATAAAGAAGAAGAAGCTCTTTATGCGGAACGTCGACACTCTCCCCCCTGATTTTAAGCTCGTGATTGGCAAGACTTATCTCAAGGTTATCAAAACGCAAGGTGTCCTTATCTACGTGGGTTTCCATTGCGCTGTATCTGCGAAGCACGGCTTTTACCCTTGCCAAAAGCTCCTTCATATCAAAAGGCTTTACGACAAAATCGTCAGCGCCGAGCTCAAGACCCAGCACCTTATCGAAAACGTCGCCCTTTGCGGTTATCATTATCATCGGCTTATTGGAGTTGGCACGTATCTCGCGGCAAACGTCCGTTCCGTCTTTTTTTGGGAGCATAAGATCGAGAAGAACAATATCGGGGTCGTAGCTCTTGAACATATTAAGCCCTTCAACTCCGTCATTGGCAACGGCTACGTCGTAGCCTTCATTCTGAAAATAAACCTTTATAAGCTCACATATATTGACGTCATCATCAACGACAAGCATTTTTGTTCCCAGCATATCAGTTTCTCCTTTTCATATCGGTAAGCAGGCGATTTTTCGCAAGTTACATTTATTGTAGCATATTTTTGACAATTTGTAAACAGTTTATTTCAAAATAAGAAATATTTATCGCTAATTGTATTCTACAACGTAATTGTGAACAAAATGTGAACGCGAAGTGTGAATATAATAAAAAATCACCATATTTTTTGCCCGTTTTTTCCTTTTTCTCTTGATAGGACGAAAAAAATAATGTATAATACTACAAGACCGTATAAGCGGAACAAGAATTTTAAGAGGTAACGTAATGAAACTTGGAATTGTAGGGCTCCCCAACGTCGGAAAAAGTACGCTTTTCAATGCTTTGACAAATGCGGGGGCGCAAAGTGCGAATTATCCTTTCTGTACGATAGAGCCTAACGTCGGCGTTGTTGCCGTGCCGGACAGCCGCCTTGACGTGCTTGCAAAAATGTACTCTCCCGAGCTTTATACCCCTGCGGTTATCGAATTTGTCGATATTGCGGGGCTTGTAAAGGGCGCTTCAAAGGGCGAGGGGCTCGGAAATAAATTTCTCTCTCACATAAGAGAGGTTGACGCGATAATACACGTTGTCCGTTGTTTTGAGAACAACGATATTATACACGTAGACGGCTCCGTCGATCCTATAAGGGACGTTGAAACGATAAATCTTGAGCTTATCTTCTCCGATATGGAAATTCTCGAAAGAAGAATAGACGCAGTTAAAAAAGCTATTAAGGGGGACAAGACGCTCGCCCCGAAGCTTGAACTTCTTGAAAGAATAATGGGTGCGCTCTCCGAAGGAAAGACGGCGCGCTCGCTCGATTATACCGAGGACGAGCTTGATATGCTATCCGACGTTGCTCTGCTCACGATAAAGCCCGTTATATACGTTGCAAACGTAAGCGAGAGCGATATAGCGGATATTTCAAAAAATGAGCATTACGGCAAGCTTGCGGAGTTTGCAAAATCGGAAAAGAGCGAGGTTATACCCGTCTGCGCCGAGATAGAAGCGGAAATTGCAGAGCTTGACGATGACGAAAAGGAGATGTTCCTCTCCGACCTTGGAATAAAGGAAAGCGGACTTGACAGGCTTATTAAAGCAAGCTATTCTCTTTTGGGACTTATAAGTTATCTTACCGCAGGGCCGAAAGAGGTGCGTGCGTGGACGATAAAGAAAGGCACGAAGGCACCGCAGGCGGCAGGCAAGATCCACTCCGACTTTGAGCGTGGCTTTATCCGTGCCGAGATAGTTTCCTTTGACGACCTTGTAAAGTGCGGCAGTATGAACGCGGCAAAAGAAAAGGGCCTTGTTCGCTCCGAGGGCAAGGATTACGTAATCTGCGACGGAGATATAGTTCTTTTCAGATTTAACGTATAATCAAAAATGATTACTTGACATACGCTTGCCGTAAAATGCGGCAAGCGTTATTTTTATAAAATCCCTAAGAAAGTATCACATTGCTCCTGCCGTGTAACAATGCGCAATATAACCGTAGAAAATTAAACTTTTATGTTAAAACTCGATTTTTAATATAAAAAGCACCCGAAAAGCTTTTATATATCGGCAATTTCAGAATACCTTAAAAAAAGTATACTTTTTTTCGGGTGCGGGTATTGACTTATTTTGGCGATTATTGTATAATAAAAAGGTAGATTTTAGTATATTTTTCCTCATTTTCACTATCCGAGGAAAAGTATACTTTTACTACGGAAAATAAGTAAATATTCCGGAGGTTTTTATGAGTAAAAAAATTGCTTTGCTTTTAGCATCTGTACTCTGCACTCTTGCCTGTATCTTTGCCCTTACCGGCTGTAACGATACCACCGATAATACGGGCAGTAGCGACACGGGAACGAGTACCGATACCGCTACAGATACCGACTCTTCAACTGATACCGATAACGCCGGCGACGAAGATACCGAAAAAGGCACGCCTGGACTTGAGTATGAAGAAATAAAGGAAAATGACATAGTTATCGCTTATTCCGTAAAAGGAATAGGCACAGCGTTCATTACCGATATTATAATTCCGTCTGTTTATAATGGCAAGCCTGTAACAAGCATAGGTGGTTATGCGTTCTATAATTGCAGTAGCCTTACAAGCATAACTATACCGGATAGCGTAACAAGCATAGGAGAACGTGCGTTCTATGGTTGCAGTAGCCTTACAAGCATAACTATACCCGATAGCGTAACAAACATAGGCAGTGGTGCGTTCGCGGATTGCAGTAGCCTTAAATATAATGAGTATGATAACGCATATTATCTTGGAAATGATAGTAATCCTTATTTAGTTCTTGTTAAAGCAAGAG
>CAMGRB010000110.1 GCA_946061315.1 uncultured Clostridia bacterium
ATTTATGAGTGGATACAACTGCTCACAGGCGGTTGTCGGTGCTTTTGCCGATTTATTCGGTATGGATACTAATATCGCCGTGCGATTTGCGGAAGGGCTTGGCGGCGGAATGGGGCGTATGCGTCTTACCTGCGGCGCCGTTTCGGCAATGTCGCTCATAGCCGGGCTTAAAATGAGCAAGGGCGAGGCGTGCGATACGAAAACCCGCTCGGAAATTTACGCAAAGGTGCGTCAGATGGCAGACGAGTTCAAGGAAAAGAACGGCTCGATTATTTGTGCCGAGCTTCTCGGTATAGCGTTGCCTGCCGACAAGGGTACGTCACCCCAAAAACGGACCGAGCAATATTACAAAAAGCGCCCCTGTGCCGATTGCGTATACGACTGCGCAAAAATTATCGAGGAGCATTTACTGTAATTTTGCCCGAAAACAAATTGCAAAACAAAAGGCGTAAGCAAATTGCTTACGCCGATTTTTTATAAGTAAATTGAGTTATCAGCCCTCAACTACGGGTTGATTTTTGAGCTCCTCATAGAAGCAAGCGGTTGCGGTCTGCATATATGCGGATACCCAAAGAGTACCGATTCCGAGACAAAGAGTGCCTACTATCATCCAGCCTATAAAGCTGAGCTGGAGAAGGAAAAGCTGCATCTTGTGGCCGTGCATCATCTTACGGCTCTCGTCAATGCACTGTTTAGCATCATACTCGGGGTGATCCGCTTTTATGTAGAGTGCCATCGAGTAAGAATAGCTCTTTACTATTCCGGGGATCACAAAGAGAAGCGACCAAAGGAACGTAAACAAGGCAACGAGAAGTCCCGTAAGAAAATTACCTACAAAATCTTCGGTAAATCCCTTGAACAAATCGCCGAAATCAACCTTACTGTCCTGCTCGCGTACGGCTTTAAGCACAACTTTATACAATCCGTAATAAAGAGGTCCGGTAAGAATGAACGGTCCAACGAAGGTGAAGCTTACAGCGCCTAATAAAGCCTCAACAACTAATCCCGCAACGAGTACGAGCAGCCAAGTGGTTGCGAAAATGTTTCCGCCGAGAGCTTTTCTTGCTCTTGCACGGATTTCAGAACGTGAAGACATAACAAATTCTCCTTAAAATATTTCGATGGGATTTACCCAGCGTTTATTCCGCAAAAAACGCAACGTTTATTACGGTAATTATATTATATAATACTTTTGTTGTCTTGTCAATATTTTCAAAAAGATTACAGTACGAATATTTTTACCGCCTTTATCGCGGAGCCGTTTTCGTATTCTTTTACCTTGCCGAGTGCAAAAAAGCCGTTTTTGTCACGAATACGCACAAATTCGTCCACAGGGTAGGCAGTTTTTATTTTGTGTTGATATATTTCGCAACCGCTTCTGCAAAGCTTTGCATAAAAACCGTCAAGGGTGACGGCTGGCAACTCGGAAAAAAGCGTTTCAACGGGTCTTACGACAGACGCTCTTTGCTCGGGCGTCATATTTTCAAGCTCACAAACCGTATATGCGTCCTTTATATCGAAATTGCCGCTTCTCGTTCTCTCAAGCGAGCTCATTGCGGCACCGCAACCGAGTTTTTTGCCTATATCCGCGCAAAGAGTTCTTATGTAAGTTCCCTTTGAGCACTCCACGTCAAGGGTGTATATTCCCTCTTTTTCCGACACTTCCTCGGGTAAAATTGATTTTATCTCTATTTTCCTCGGCGTGCGCTCTACCTCCTTGCCCTCTCTTGCAAGATCGACAAGCTTTTTGCCGCCGACCTTCAGGGCGCTGTACATCGGAGGCGTCTGGTATATCTCGCCGACAAATTCCTTGCATATCTTAAAAAATTCGGTTTTTCCCGGCAGAGTGTCGCTCGTTTTTAGTATTTTGCCCGTTATATCCTCGGTATCGGTTTCAATACCGAGCTTTATTTCGGCAACGTATCTCTTACTGTCCGACACAAGATATTCCGCCGCCTTTGCCGCCCTGCCGATAAGTATCGGTAAAACGCCCGTTGCCATAGGGTCAAGGGTGCCCGTATGCCCGACCTTTTTAGTGCCGTAAAGGCGTCTTATTTTCGCCACTATATCGTGCGAGGTAACGCCCTTGTGCTTGTTTACTATTATTACGCCGTTTATATCGTTTTCCATATTATTTTCCGCTTTTCTCTATCGCCTCGGAAAAGAGCGATACGCAAACCTCAAGCGCTTCCTCGGGTGTGCCCGCCGTAAAGGTTGCGCCTGCCGCCCTCGGATGACCGCCGCCGCCGAGCTTTGCGCAAACTGCCGACACGTCAATATCCCCGTTTGCCCTTGACGAAATAAAGAATTTATTTTCGTCCTTTGAGGACTGCTTTAACGATACGGCAACCAAAACGCCCTCTATCGCCCTTATATAGTTTACTATATCTCCTATATCCTCGTCGGTTACATTGCCGCTTTCTTTCATTTCATTCGTAAAGGGTATTACGGCAAGTCTGCCGCCGCAGTAAAATTTCATATTTTCATAAGTCATTTTCTGCGCGTTTATCTCGCCTATGGTATGAGAATCGAAAATCCTGCGGTTTACGTCGGCAAAGTCAATAATTCCCTTTTTGATTATCCTTGCGGCGTAAGTAAGCGTGCGCTCCGAGGTGTTGGAGTATCTGAAGCAACCCGTATCTCCCGATATGCCCGCATAAACCGACGTGAAAAACTCTTTTCCCAGCTTGTCGGTCAGGTAAAGTGCGTCGGCTACGTCGATAAATATCTCGCAACAAGCGGCGCCCATATCCTCGTAGTAGTCTGAAAAGCGGTCGTTCATCTCGTGGTGATCTATTGTTATATCGGTTTTCTCTGCAAGAAATTCAAGCTCTCCGAGCTGTTTTGACGAGGCAACGTCAACGGCTATTATCCTCTCGTATTCCTCGCCCGAGTATTCAAGCGATGCGCCGCCCGTTATAAATTCAAGCCTCTTTGGCGCCTTGTCCGCACAGGCAACAGACGAGGGCGAGCCGAGCGCTTCAAGTATGGATTTAAGTGCAAAAGCACCGCCGAGCGTGTCGGGGTCGGGATTTCTGTGCGAGAGAATGAGAGTTTTCTTTTTCTCTTTAAGTCTTATCACAAGTTCTTCAAGAGTCAGCTTCTTCATTTTCGTCCTCCTCGGGCTTTATATCGAGTTTTTTGAGTATTGAAGAAATGTTTGCGCCGTACTCTGCCGAGCCGTCAAACTTAAAGGTTATTTGCGGTGTTATTCTCAAATTTATTCTTCTTGCAAGCTCGGAACGGAAAAACCCCGCCATACCGTTTAATGCCTTGCCTATCTCCGCCTCGTCCGAGCCGAGCACGGAAAAATATATAGTTGCAAATTTAAGATCCCCCGATACCTTTGCCGCCGTTATGGAAACGAGCGAGGACGCTATCCTCGGGTCCTTGACGTCACGCAGAATCTGCGCCGCCTCCTCTTTTACCGCATCGTTTATTCTGTTTTGTCTGTATTTAGCCATATTTTCTCCTTAAAAGGTAACTTTCTTTTTACAGTATAACATAAATGAAAGCCTTTTTGAATATTTTTTTCACTTTACTTGAAAAAATACTCTCAAAATGGTATGATATAGAAAAGGGACTTTCAGAAAGGGGATATATATGTTTTTTGACGTTATCATCACGGTGCTCTGCACCGCAATAATCGCGCTTCTCGTTTTTCTTATCATAAAACTGCCCAAGACGGCGGGCGGGGGCAACGATAAGAAAATAAAAGAGTGCTTTACCGATTTCGGCAATATGGTAGCCGACAACATAAAGAGGACAAACGACGCTTTTCTTGACGGAATAAAGGAAAATATCAAAAACCTCAACGATGAGATGGAAAAGCTCAAAAAGGACAATTCCGAAAATTATATAGCCTTGACGGACAGGCTTAACGACTCTCTTAAAAAGATGACTGACGAGGCGGAAAAGCGAAACGAAAAATCAATATCCGCGCTTAACGAGAGCTTTAAGGTATTTACGGACAGTATAGGTAAAAATCTTACCGGTATCAATGACACGGTAAATAAAAACCTTGAGGAGCTTCGCCGCCAGAACACCGAGAAGCTCGGCGAGATAAAGACCTCCGTTGACGAGAGGCTCAAAAATACGCTCGATACGCGCCTCAAAGAATCGTTTGAAAACGTTGTCCGCGAGATAGGAAACGTAAACAAGGCAATAGGCGAGATAAAGAGTATTGCAAACGACGTCGGCTCGTTAAAGAACGTATTGACTAACGTAAAGACGAAAGGAATTGTCGGCGAGGTGATACTCGGCAACATAATAAAAGAGATACTCGCCCCGAGCCAGTACGAAGAAAACGCGGCTACCAAAAAAGGCTCGACGGAGCGCGTTGAGTTTGCCGTCAAGATGCCGACGGGCAAGGACGACGAGTTTGTTTACCTGCCGATAGACTCAAAATTTCCGCTTGAATCGTATTACACGATACAGGACGGAGTAAACGAGGGTGACAAGCAAAAGGTAGACGAGGGCAGAAAACAGCTCCGAAGCCAGATAAAGAGATACGCCAAGGATATTGCAACAAAATATATCGATCCTCCGCATACCACCGATTTTGCAATAATGTTTATTCCGCTTGAGGGTCTTTACGCAGAGGTTATAGAGGGCGGAATTTTCGAGGAGCTTCAACGTGAACATAAGATAAACGTGGTAGGTCCGTCAACGCTTGCCGCGCTCCTTAACTCCTTACAGATGGGCTTTAAGTCTTATATCATAAACAAGCGCAGCGCCGAGGTGTTCAAGCTCCTCTCTAATATAAAGAAAGAATTTGAAAAATTTGCAAAAGCGCTTGCCGACACGCAGAAAAAGATAGACGACGCAGGAAAAGACCTCGACGAGCTCGTCGGCACAAGGACAAGGCAGATGCAAAAGCAGCTTAACAAGCTTGACGAGTTACCCGAGGAAGCCGAGGGCGCACAGGAATAAAAATTCTCAAAAGTGCAAAAGCTGAAAAAGCCACACGGTATAAAACCACACGGCTTAAAACCACACGGCTTAAAACCACGCGGCTTAAAAATCACACAGCTTAAAAGCGCACAGTATAAAACCACGCAGTATAAAAACCGCACAATATAAAACCGCACGGTGACGGTAAATTATCGACACTTCGTGCGGTTTTTGCTTTTATTTTGAGATTACGGCAAGTCGGTCGTTACCGCCGTAGTCTTTTACAATCTCGTAGGATGATATAAGACCGCATAACTTTGCCTCGGAGAGCAGTTTGTCCATTTTTGCGCCCTGGTCGTAGCCGAACTCGATAAACATACTGCCGCCGTCTTTTAAGAAGGCGGTATAGTCAAAAGCAAGCCTTTTTATTATGTCAAGCCCGTCCTCTCCGCCGTCAAGAGCGACACGTGGCTCACTTTTTACCTCTTTTGAGAGGTTTTCTATATCCTTTGTCGGTATATACGGAGGGTTGGAAACTATCATATCGAATTTTTTTCCAGGTATGTATTTCATTATGTCCGTTTGCAAAAACGTGCTCTTTTCCTCTACCCTGTGTGCGTAAACATTCTTTTTTGCCATATCAAGCGCGCCTTTTGATATATCGGCAAAAAGCATACTTTTTATGCCGGGGCAAAGCTTTAGCAGGGAAATGCCGATGCATC
>CAMGRB010000111.1 GCA_946061315.1 uncultured Clostridia bacterium
CCTACTGCAACTTATAAAAATGCAGTGCAGCTATTTCGTACAACAAAGACAAAAAATCCTGAATGCGAAAGCGTTCGGGATTTTTACTTTTGCTCCCGAAAGGGCGTCTCCCTGTGACCACAGCTTCCGCTGCGCGCCCGTCCGAGCCGCATAGTCGCCATAATTTGCTCGGTACACTCGCAAACTATATCTCCTTGCTTTGTCGGACACCGTTTGTGAAAAACAGTTGATTTTAATTTAATACACTTTTGCATATCATTAATTAAAGCGAATAATTAATATATGGAAATTAAAAGAGGTGGATAGTGAGAATCCACCCCTCCTTTTTTAATCATTTTTTAGTAAGTACTTGGAATAACATTTTCCATCGCCAGTTGCTAAATAAGTTCCTACTATTTCTCCGTCTTTATACATTTGAATTAATCCATTCTCAAATGTGTAAGTCCCGGAATATTCGTCATTTCCGTCATTTTTATACTTTCCGTTGGACTCAAATATCAATGTTCCTCTTAACGAAGTTGTAATTGAAAAATCCGAAAGCCCATTGGTGGAATTTGTTGAAATTTCGCTCGAACTGAATGCAGATGAGACTATGTATTTGCCATCAAAATAAGATTTGAATACGACCGGATTTGAAGAAAGAGGCGACATGGGTTCTTTTGTAGTGTAGACACCGTCCTTTTCGGTATATTCATATTTTCCAGGAGCCATTTCATTCATTGTCAAACCTACGGATATATTATCAACTTCATTTGAGTTCAACCCTGCAGAGTCAAAACTTATCGTAAGAGTACCTTTTTTAAATTCTACTATTAGTCTTTCGGTATATTTCTCAGGTAAACCGCCTACAAAAGTGTATGTACTTTTGTTTTTGCTTCCGCAACTCGCTAAAGAAATAGACATAATAACCAAAATCAAAATGCTTAATGATGAAATAAATTTTTTCATAAAAAATTTCCTTCCTTTTCTTAAAGTTGTTTATACTCGTGGCAGATATAAGAAGTTCCGCAATTTTTACACTTATGAGTAACGAGATGTACTTCATAAGAAATGTTTTTGATGGCTTCGTTTCCAAGGAATTCATCTTTAATTACTTCTGTTTTCTCATTGCTGGCACATTTTATGCATAAATTTGATTCCATTTTTTTTGCTTTACAGAAAAAGATGAAAAATAATAGCATGACTACAAATATTCCGATCATTAGAAAAATAAATGATATACTCGGAAATATAAATGTGAAAACAATCGTTAACAAAAGGCCTCCGCCTAGTGAAATCCCTCCAATCATATAGAACTTTCTTAACAAATCCTGTACTTCTTTCTTTTTCATAGTATCACCTCCTCTCTTTACAGCCTTATTCAGTAGGCTATTTATAGCCTATATTGTATCATATATAGCCCATTTTGTCAATAGGTTTTGGCTATAATTAGACTATAAAATAAAAAAAGGGGATTTATAATATGGATACTTATACGGCCGTAAAGAACAGATTGCTTAGATTGTGCGAGGAGAAAGGATTTTCCATTCATAAACTTGCATTGGAATCTGGAGTTGCTCCATCAACAGTTAAGAATATTTTATATGGAAAGAGCAAAAATCCAGGAATAGTAACATTGAAAATGCTTTGCGATGGTTTCGGAATAACTTTAATTGAGTTTTTTAATACGGGAGATTTTTTAAAATTAGAACAGGAAGTCAGATAAATCACAGAATACCGTATAGATTTTAATATGTACTCTTATATCCGACAATTTCAAATTTTGTTATGATGTCACGTACTTCCGCTGTGCGCATGTGCGAGCCTTATTGTTGCCGCACGAGCCTTGTTCGAGCAGTCATAAAAAGCCTTGTATTTACAAGGCTTTTTCATTTTTATGCCAAGACGGAAATGTTCTATGTGGATAAAGTGCGGTATTGACAATGCGTACTGACGCATAGTATAATTTAGTCATAATTAATATTTTGAACTTATAGGTATCACAATGAGTGTAATTTTAATATGCGGACTTAACGGTTGCGGAAAGACAACGCTCGGCAGGGAATTGGCGAGAGTGTTGAAATATAGTTTTCTTAACGATGAAGATTATTGGTTTTTAGAGTCCGATATTCCTTTTTCAAAATGTCGTTCAAATGAAGATGCAAAGGCGGCTGTTATGTCTTTCTTAGAACAAAATGAGAATTGCGTAATTGTTGCTTCGCGAGGCGATTTAGGAACTGAAATAAATTCAAAGCTTGATACGGTTGTTTATCTTTCGGCGCCGCTTGAAATTCGGCTTGAAAGAATTAAAAAACGTGATTCCGACAGATTTGCCGACAGAGTGTTTGAAGGCGGTGACATGTATGAGCAACAAAAGAAGTTTTATGAATTTGCCGCAACCCGTACTACCGAGAAAATCAAAAATTGGCTTGAATCTCTATCTTGTGATGTGATTTGCCTTGACGGCAGGAAAGCAATATCCGAGAATATCGACATTATCTTAAAAGCAGGGATACGTTAAAAAATAGGGGCAGGGACTCTATATGCACAAGATATCCGGAATAAATTTTGTGTGTTGCTAAAAGGCAAGACGTTCGCCAAAATGCAAAATTGGGCATTGGAACAGATGGAAAACGGCACCTCCCTGTGACCACGTACTTTCGCTATGCGCACGCTTTAGCGGGTGATTATTCCTATATATTTGAACACTTTTATTTTTTTATTATTATTTGTTAATGGGTATTGACAAATAAACTACAAATGTGCTACAATGAATATCGAATAATACTACAATTATGGGGGTGTAATAATTATGCCTGATAAAAAACTTGTTATATCGTCCAAAAAATATCGTGGAGATTCCTCTGTGGTTTCGGTACGACTTCCTAACGATATGATTGAAAAACTCGATGCAATTGCAGAGCAAACGGGACGAACCCGTAATGAGATCATTCAGAAATGTCTTACGTATTCAATTGAAAACATCGAAATTACAGATAATAAATAAGGGAGGACGTCATGGCAATTTTTAAGTGTAAGATCTGTGGTGGAACACTTAATATAGACGGTGCGCAGTCGGTTGCAACCTGCGAATATTGCGGTACGAAGCAAACGCTGCCCAAACTCGATGATGACCGCAAAGCGAACCTTTATGACAGAGCCAACCACTTCCGTCGGAACAACGATTTTGACAAGGCGATGTCCATCTACGAGCAGATTCTAAACGAGGACCCTTGCGACGCCGAGAGTTATTGGTCTATCCTCTTGTGCCGTTACGGAATTGAATACGTTGAAGATTCCGCTACTCACAAACGTGTCCCGACCGTAAACCGTGCGCAGTTCACTTCCATATTTGACGATGAGGACTATAAGTCTGCCTTGCAGTATGCCGACGGCTATCAACGGGAAATATACGAGGCAGAGGCAAGTGCCATCAATGAAATACAGAAGGGTATCCTTGAAATATCGCAGAAGGAAGAACCTTTCGACGTGTTTATCTGCTATAAAGAAACCGACGTAAACGGAAGAAGAACACAGGATAGCGTACTCGCTACCGAGCTTTATCACGAGCTGACAAGGGAAGGCTTTAAGGTGTTTTTTGCCCGCATCACTCTGGAAGACAAACTCGGGCAGGAATATGAGCCTTACATATTTGCCGCACTCAATTCGGCAAAGGTGATGGTTGTTCTCGGTACTAAACCGGAGCATTTCAACGCCGTCTGGGTAAAGAACGAATGGAGCCGTTATCTTGCGCTTATTAAGAACGGTGCAAAGAAAACGCTTATCCCTGCATACAGAGATATGGACCCGTACGATCTTCCCGAGGAATTTTCACACTTGCAGGCGCAGGATATGTCCAAACTCGGATTTATGCAGGACCTGACAAGAGGTATCAAAAAAATTGTCGAAGCGGGTGCACCCAAGGCAGTTGTTAAGGAAACCGTCGTTACTTCGTCCGCAGAGGTAAATACTGCTCCTCTCCTTAAGCGTGCTTCTATGTTCCTCGATGACGGTGATTGGGACAAAGCGGATGAATACTGTGAAAAAGTATTGGATATTGACCCGGAAAACGCTCGGGCTTATCTTGGAAAACTGTTGGTCGAATTTCGGGCAAAGAGCTTTAAGGATCTTATTAACAATAGGGTCACGTCGGACAATATAATTGAACTCAAGGATAACAACAATTATAAAAAGGCTGTTATGTTCGGAGATCAGAATATCACTGACGAATTGAATGAACTCTTGTATCAAAGAGCGTCAGATGAGCTGAAAGATGCAGAAAGCGAATATGAATGTAATCGTGTTGCGGAGCTATTTGATTTAATTTTAGGATATAAAGACGCCGCGGCAATGAAAGAGGCCTGTTTTGAAAGAATTGATGACATCACCTATACCCGCGGGATAAATGCGCTGGATGACGCCAAAAGCGAAGATGATTGTAATCGTGCTGCGGAGTTATTTGATTTAATTATTGACTATAAAGACGCCGCGGCAATGAAAGAAGCTTGTTTTCAAAAGGCGAAAAGCATCACCTATGACCGTGCAATAAGGAAAATGAAAGAGGCGGAAACCCCGGAAGACTTAAAGGCGGCAGCAAATCTTTTTGATTCCGTGATAGATTACGGAAATTCTGCGGAGAAAAAAGAGTCTTGCTATGAAGAGATATATTCAATAGCAACCGAAACGATGAACAATGCCTCTCAAATGGAAGATACGTCGTATAAAAAAGAGCGCGGCTATATCAGAGCGTCAAATATATATTTGCTTATTTCCGCTTCGAGATATAAAGATTCCGAGGAACTTTATAAAAAATGTGACGAGCTTGCCGGGATCAGCAAAGAGAAAAGAGAACAGATTACAAGAAAGCAAAGCTTCTGGCAGCGGATTATTGCGGCGTCAGTAGTTGCATCTATTATTTTTGTAATTGTAATGGTTGTAAACTTCGCACCGTTCGGGCAAGTTACCGAGAACGGACTCATATATGAAAAGCACAACGGCAGTTACGTTGTTATCGGCTATAAGGATGAGGTCGGTAAAGAGATAACTATTCCGGAAAAGGTGCGTGGCTTGAAAGTGACGGGCATAGACAGCAGAGCGTTCTATGATTTCAAATACCTGACGAGCATCGAGATACCAAACGGCGTGACGAGTATAAGCGACAATGCTTTCTACGGTTGCACGGGACTTACAAGTATAACGATACCCGATAGCGTAACAAATATAGGCAATAATGCGTTCTACGGTTGCACGGGACTTACAAGTATAGCGATACCCGACAGCGTGACAAGCATAGGCAATAATGCGTTTGCCGGTTGCACTAATCTTACAAGTATAATGATACCGGATAGCGTAACAAGAATAGGCGATAGTGCGTTTGTAAATTGTACGGGACTGACGGGTATTAAAATATCAAGCAATTTGACGAGTATAGGTTACGATATTTTTTCCGGTTGCACGGGACTTATAAGCGTTGATATACCAAATAGCGTAACAAGCATAGGCTATGGTGCGTTCTCCGGTTGCTCAAGATTGGCGAGAATTGAGATACCCGATAGCGTAACAAGTATAGGCGATAGTGCATTTGCTGGTTGCACGGGAC
>CAMGRB010000112.1 GCA_946061315.1 uncultured Clostridia bacterium
CTTTTGCATAGGTTACGGGGATTACGTCGGCGGCTCCGTTTTCATAAAGCAGTTTTGCGCAGGCGTAAAGTGTTGCTCCCGTTGTCATAACGTCGTCAACGAGGAAAAACTTCTTCCCCGAAACGTATTGAGCGTTTATGATTTTATAAGATTTTTGTGCGTTTTTAAGTCTTTCTCTTTTATCAAGATCTTTTTGGTCGTCTTTTCCGCAGTTTGCAAAGAGCCTTACCGATTTTATGCCGAGCTTTGCCGAAAGAGCGTTTGCAAGGCGTTTTACGTGATCAAAGCCGTACTTTGAAATTCCGCTTCTTTTCCTTGACGGATACGTAATTTCATACTCCGAGGGATTTATATTGTGAAGATTGCAGATATAAAGCAGTCTTTTCTTTATCTCCTCGGCGCAAAAATCAATGGAATCACGGTAGCCCTGACGTTTTATTTCGTAAACGATATTGTTCATTTGATTGCCGAGCGAAGAATCGTAAAACACGGACCAAGACGCAACGCCGTGGCTTATTGATTTTACTTTTTCGGGCAAACACATACAGTATTCTCTGTCATAGGAGCATCTTTTGCATTTTATGTTTACTTGATTTTCCCACAGTTCAGAGCATTTTTCGCAAAACGGCTCCTTTTCGTCGTAGGAAATGAGCTCGCCGCAAATTATGCACTTTCTCGTTATAAAAGTTCTCTTAATTATTTCGGATAGTTTCATTTTCCTGCCTCAAAAAAGCTTCAAGTCCCGTATTTCTGCGTATCTGCTCGTTGTTGTCTATCATTCTGTAAAATACATCTTTTTTGCCGATGACTATAACCATATTTTCCGCCCTTGTTATAGCGGTATATAGCAAATTTCTCGTAAGCAACATAGGCGCATACTGCGAAAGAGGTATTATAACTATCGGATATTCGCTACCCTGGCTTTTATGTACCGTTATCGCATATGCGTGTTCAAGCTCTTCAAGCATAGACGTTTCGTAGCGCACTTTTTTCTCGTCAAAGTTGACTAAAATGCCCTCGTCCGAATCCGCTTCCTCAATCACTCCTATTTCGCCATTGAAAATACCCGTTCCGTCCTCGCCGTAGCGTTCCCACTCAACGTCGTAATCGTTGCGTATCTGCATAACCTTATCGCCCGTGCGAAATACACGCCCCGCGGGAGTTGTTATCTCGCTTTTTTTCGGTGACGCAGAGTTTAACCTGCCCTGAAAGAAGGAATTAAGATTTACCGTTCCGCAAACTCCTTTTTTGGAAGGGGTTATTATCTGAATACCGTCAAATACCGTCTTTGAAAACTTTTTGGGTATTCTCGATGCGCAAAGCTCTGCAATATACGAAGGAATATCGCCCTCGTCCTTTGAAACGAAGAAGAAATCTTCGCTTTTTGCGGTAAGATTGGGGTATTTTCCGTTGTTTATAAGGTGAGCGTTTACGACGATACCGCTGTTTTCGGACTGACGGAATATCTCGTTAAGGAAAGTTACGCAAAAACACTCCGAGTTTATAACGTCTTTTAAGACGTTGCCCTCTCCGACAGAGGGGAGCTGATTTACGTCGCCTATCAAAATAAGCCTTGCGCCCGGCTTTATTGCACGAAGGAAGGAATCCATAAGCGGCACGTCAATCATTGAAGCCTCGTCAACTATAATTACGTCCTCTTTCAAAAGATTGTTCTCGTTGCGCATAAAAACGGCTTCGTCTTCGCCGTCCTGTGATGAGGTCATCTCAAGCAGACGGTGTATCGTCTTTGCCTCACAAGAGGTAGCCTCGCTCATTCTTTTGGAGGCTCTGCCCGTCGGAGCACAAAGCGCATATCTCATTCCTATCTTTTCAAATATGCGTATAAGCGCTTTTATAACGGTTGTTTTGCCCGTTCCGGGTCCTCCCGTTATTACGGACACACCGTACAAAAGAGAGGCTTCTATAGCCTTTCTCTGCATTTTTGCGTACTGTATGCCGCACTCTGCCTCTATCGTTTCTACCAACGAATAAACGTTTTCTATATCCGTTCGTATAGCCCTGTTTTCAAGCACAAGAAGCTTTCTTGCAATATACTTTTCCGCATCGTAGGAGGTCTTTTTATATACCTCTACTCCGTCCTCACGGTTTACAAGACAAATTCCGTCGCCCTTGCCCATTGACAAAAGCTTTTTTTGTACTCTGCTCTCATCGACCCCTATAAGAGATGCGGCGGCGGAGCACAGTTTATCCGCTTTTACGTACGTATGTCCGTCACGTGAGGAAAAAACGCCAAGCGAATACTGTATTGCACACTTTATGCGCTCCTCGCTCTCGGGCTCTATTCCGACAGACTGCGCCATCTGGTCGGCTCTCTTAAAGGATATACCGTAAAAATCGGAACAAAGACGGTAAGGATTTTCCCTTATCATATTAAGAGCGTTTCTTCCCCACTTTTTGTATATACGCATAACCGTTGCCGCAGGGATAGTGTCCTTGCAAAAATCGAGAATTTCACGCACTCCCGCTTTTTCCTTGAAGTCCTCGCTCATCTCAAACGCCTTTTTTCTTGAAATGCCTCTTATCTGCACAAGCCATTCTGGGTGGTCGGATATTACGTTAAAGCTCTCGTCGCCGTACTGCTCCACTATTTTTTCGGCTATTTTCGGTCCTATGCCCTTTATCGCCCCCGATGAGAGATATTTAAGCATTTCCCCCTTGCCTTTTGGGATAAGTTTTTCGTATTTTTCTACCTTTAACTGTCTGCCGTAAACCGAATGAGTTACATAATTTCCGTACACCTTTACTCTGTCCCCTGCGGTAAGATACGGCATTATTCCGACGGCGGTTATAAGTTCTCCGTTGTCCGCTTCTATATCGCAAACACAGTATCCGCTGTCATTGCTCTGAAATATAACCGAATCAACACTACCACTCACCTCTGTCATATCGGACACGGAAAACACCCCCTTTTCATTATCATATTGATTTTATCACATAAAGCAGTTTTATTCAAGTATAAAATGCGCCTCGGTCAAAATCGAGGCGCATTTTTTATTTCAGAAGTTCGTTTCTCATTTTGTCGGCGAGGTCGGTCTTTTCCCAGAGGAACTCCGGCTCTTCTCTGCCGACGTGGCCGTAAGCGGCGGTCTTTTTGTAGATCGGGCGGCGCAAATCGAATTTATTTATTATTGCGCTCGGTCTTAAATCGACGTTGTTATTTACAAACTCCGCTATTTTATCGTCGCTTACCTTGCCCGTGCCAAAAGTATCTATCATAACGGAAACGGGTCTTGCAACGCCTATTGCGTACGCTATCTGAACCTCGCATTTATCGGCAAGACCTGCGGCTACTACGTTTTTGGCAATATATCTTGCGGCGTACGATGCGCTCCTGTCCACTTTTGTAGGATCCTTACCCGAAAATGCCCCACCGCCGTGGCGTGCATATCCGCCGTATGTATCAACGATTATCTTTCTGCCGGTAAGTCCCGTATCGGCGCACGGCCCGCCGACTACAAAGCGCCCTGTCGGGTTTACGTATATCTTTGTTGCGCCGTCCATCATTTCCATGGGTATTACGGGCAAAATGACGTTTTCTATAATATCGTGCCTTATGGCTTCAAGCTCAACGTAAGGGCTGTGCTGTGATGAGATAACTATGGTATCTATTCTTACGGGTTTACCGTCGTCGTACTCTACCGTAACCTGCGTTTTTCCGTCAGGACGAAGATACGGCATAATACCGTCCTTTCTTACGTCGGTAAGTCTTTTTGCAAGCTTGTGCGCAAGGGAAATAGGAAGCGGCATAAGCTCCTTTGTTTCGTTGCAGGCAAAGCCGAACATAAGCCCCTGGTCGCCCGCTCCGTTTTCGTCGCCGTCCTCGCCGCTTTTTGCCTCGGCTGATTTATCAACACCCATTGCAATATCGGGCGACTGCTCGTGTATTGAGGTGACTACTGCGCACGTATCGGCATCAAAGCCGTACTTTGCTCTGTCGTAGCCTATATCGCGAACGGTCTTTCTTACTATTCCGGGAATATCGACGTAAGCGTTTGTCGTTATCTCGCCCATTACGTTTACTATGCCCGTTGTACAAAAGGTTTCGCAGGCAACTCTCGAATACGGGTCCTGCTCGAGCAAGGCATCAAGTATTGCGTCTGATATCTGATCGCATATTTTATCGGGATGTCCTTCCGTTACGGATTCGGACGTAAAAAGTTTCTTCATAATATCCTCCTTGAATAAAAAAATCTCACGGAGAGCGTGAGATATATATTTCTCTCATCTCCCGGAATTGGCACCTTGTCAAAAGATACGACAGAAGATTTGGAAAGAAAATCTTGTGTTTATGCTTGACCGCCCAAAAGCATCGCGTTCGCTTCCAAAAGTGCTTTCCGTACAGCAGGTGGAAACGCTTTTGAGCGTGGTAGATACGTCTACTCCCATCGGAAAACGCGACGCAGCTCTTTTTGAAATGATTTATTCCTGCGGGCTTCGCATAAGCGAGGCGTGCACTCTGCTTGTAGACAATCTTCATTTGAACGAACAGCTTGTTATGGTCTGCGGAAAAGGCGACAAGGAGCGGATTGTTCCGTTTGGCGAAGCAGCAAAGAAAAAACTTGAAGCGTATCTTGATGACGGACGGCCTGATCTGGTGGGAAGAAAAGTTGTCCGCGAAGTTTTTGTAAACTACAAGGGCGATCCTATTTCACGGAAGGGCGTGTGGAAGCGCTTTCAGGAACTGGAGGCACTTTCCGGCGTTACGTCCAAGGTGCATACTCTCCGTCATTCGTTTGCAACTCATCTTCTTGCCGGCGGTGCGGACTTGCGTTCGGTGCAGGAACTGCTTGGTCATTCTGATCTTGCCACTACGCAGATTTATACGCATGTTGACGACAATCAACTTTCCGCTTATCATAAAAAGTACTTTCCGGGACATGAATGACGTTTTTGTCGCTTTTTTCCGTGGAATAGGGAGGCTTTTATGATAAAAAGAACGGCTGCTGTATGCGGCATACTTTTTGCTCTTTCCGTTGCGTTTTCTTCCTGCGGATTTTCCAATAAATCAATTGTGCGTATGCAGCATCTTGAGGAAGGCGTTGACCATCCGACGTCAGTTGAAGAACTGAAAGATGCAATTTCAAAATACCAGAAGCGCGTTGCAGACGTGCAGATTGCGCAGTCGCAGATAGGAATCTGGTATAAGATTTTGGGAACTCGCGACCTTGACACGAAAATGTACGGCGAGGCGATGAAATGCTTTGAGAGCGCGCTTCAGTATTATCCTGACAATCAGAACCTGTATTATTACGTTGGAATTTGCGCCGGATATATGAGCCATTCCGCCCTTGATTTTAACGCGGAAGGAAGTTCCGTAAAAAAAATGAATTACCTTAAGCTTGCCGAATCTTCCTATCTTCGCGCAATAGAAATTGAGCCGCGATTTTCCAGCGCGCTCTATGCGCT
>CAMGRB010000113.1 GCA_946061315.1 uncultured Clostridia bacterium
GCTCTTTCACTCTGCCTGCTACTTGTGCTCGATAAAAAGAAGCTCAAATATACCTTTGCCCTCGTGATGACGGGAATAACGGTATTTTGCACAGGGAGTATCGGAGTTTACGTTGAGCGCGCAACCGTCCCCTCGGTTACGGTTTACAATAAGGATAAAAGCGATACAATAGCAACGTCAAGCGAGGGTGCCCTTATAATAACCGACGTAACGTCGGGGGATTGGTGCGACGTTATAAATTCATATTATCTTTGCTCATATCTCGGCTATTCCGAAATAGAATACTACGTCGTTTGCGACTACGGGGAGAGGACAAGCATTTCTCTTGACAGAATAAGCGATACAACGTATGTAAGAAATATCCTTTTGCCAAAGCCGATGGACGAGGACGAGGAAGAAGCTTATGAAGAAATTTGTTTGATGGCAAACAAAAAACGCATAGGAGTGTCGTTTATCGAGGACGAAATGACGCTTTGCGGCGCAAAATTCGAGTTTTTAGTTGACCAAAAGTTAAGCCGCTCGGTAAAAAGAGCCGTCTGCTTTTCAACGGTGCTCAAGGACACACGCTTTTCATACCTCGGCGCATCTGCTTATAATCTCGTTGACTATTTTCCCGAGGATATAGCGTACTCGGCGGATATTCTGGTATTCGGCTCGTACGGACCGAACAGAAAAACGGACTTTTACTACTATGCCCCGAATACCGACTACGTTTTGTTCATCGGTGACAGCAGCTATTACGCCAAGGCACAAATGATATACGAGGTACGCGACAAGCTTATCACCCCCGAATACCCCGTGACCTTCAAAATTAAATAATGTAAATGCGTCGGCAATTTCAAGCCGACGCATTTTATATCGGATTTTGTGGAACTTTGTGTTTTTGCGTCATATTATGTAATGAGCATAAGGCTCAAAAAGGAGAAAAATATGAGATACGACACAAATTCGAGAAATTCACGCAGAGCGGATTTTGAGCAATTTTCGCAATTTCTCGGTATGAACCAAGACAGGCGCATGCCAACAGATGCCTACGTAAGAGGTGAAATGCGTGGGGATATGAACGCAAACTCCCATGATGCAAGACCGAGAGAAAAATCGCTTGCTATGGTGTATCCCGTTATGCAGAGCTGGCAGAGCATTTACGACCCCGAGGTCGGTTTTGTAAACGGAACTATTTTCGAGGAGCTTGACAAACCGTTTTATCCGACGGGGTGCTCCGGCAAAAATTCGGAGGGCTGTGTAAGATGAATACGGATTCAAGAGAAAGACTTATGAGAGAGATACAGATTTATTCTTTTGCCGTCTACGAGGCGCTTTTGTACCTTGACGCATATCCCGACTCCCGCGCGGCGCTCGATTACTATAATAAGTACAAAGCACTTGAACAAAAGGCTATGTCGGAATACCAGCGCAAGTACGGACCGATAAGCGCACCCGATAACGCATCGAGCTGGCAATGGACCGAGGGACCGTGGCCCTGGCAGAATGAAGGAAAGAGGTAAGAGATATGTGGCAATATGAGAAAAAATTACAGTACCCCGTAAATATAAAAAATCCCAACCCCAAGTACGCCAAAATAATAATAAGCCAACTTGGAGGCCCCGATGGGGAGGTCGGCGCTTCGCTCCGCTACCTTACGCAAAGAATGGCAATGCCTTATTCGCAGGTTATAGGAATACTGACAGACGTCGGCACGGAAGAACTTGCCCACGTGGAGATGGTGTCAGCCATACTTTATCAGCTCACAAGAAACTTAACGCCCGAGGAAATAGTAAAAAGCGGTTTTGATACTTATTTTGTAGATCATACGACGGGTATTTATCCCGTAGCCGCAAGCGGTTATCCTTACAGCGCGTCACAATTTCAGTCAAAGGGCGACGTCTTGACGGATCTTAACGAGGATTTAGCGGCAGAGCAGAAAGCAAGAACAACTTACGATAATATCTTGCGCCTCGTAGACGATCCCGACGTGTGCGACCCGATAAAATTTTTAAGAGCGAGAGAGATAGTCCACTATCAACGCTTCTGCGACGCTTTGCGCATAGCGCAGGATAATATGGACTCCAAAAACTTCTACGGTTACAACCCCGCATTCGATAAAGGAAAGAAATAAAACCGTAAAACCATAACCGCCGATTAAAACGGCGGTTATTATTTTGTAAAAAAATTGCAGTATTAAAGACAGTTTTAGGCGGTGAAAAATAAAAGGGATTTATGTTAAAGTAGTATAAAAGGAAAGAATATTCGTTATCGGAGGTATAAAATGAGCGATATAAAGGTAAACGGGCTTGTAAATCCCGTGGGAATTGCAAAAGACGGAATCTCGTTTTCGTATAAGCCGAAAAGCGTGGGTCAGCACACGGCGGTTTTGAAATGCGGTGATGACAAAATTTTGTCAAAAGAACTCATAAGGAGCGATTTTTTGCATTTTACGCTTGATACCGAATACGAAGAAGGGAAATGCTATACCCTTGAAATACTGTGCGACGGCAAGAGCGAATGTGAGAGATGCTTTGAAATAGCAAGAGAACTTGACGCCGACTTTATTACCGTCAGCGAAAATATCGGCGCACCCGTGATATGCAAAAAATTTACTTGCAATAGTACCGAGGGGGCAAGACTGTATATAACCGCACTCGGACTTTACAGAGCGTTTATAAACGGCAAAAGAGTAGGAGAGGACTATCTTGCACCGGGATATAACGATTACGATGCGTATTTGAGATATAACACCTACGATATATCAAATCTCCTCGTCAGTGGAGAGAACGAAATAGAGGTTCATATAGGAAACGGCTGGTACAAGGGAAGAATAGGTATAGACAAGCCCGTCGATAAAGGAGATAAGGTTTTCGGCGACAAATATCTCCTTTGCGCAAAGATAGTGACAGACGGTGGCAAAAACACGGTAAAAACCGACGAAACGTGGACGGCGCACCGTTCGCTTTGCACGGAAAACTCGATATACGACGGAGAAACGCGTGATTTTACCTTAAACTGTGAAAAAGAATATAACTCTGTAAAGGCAAATGTTGCGTATAACCTCGTGCCCGCTTTTTCCGAGCCTATAAAGGAAAAAGCGCAATTAAAGCCGAAGCTTATCATAACTCCAAAAGGCGAGAGCGTTCTCGATTTCGGGCAGAATATGGTCGGCTTTGTAAGGTTTACTTTAAGAGAGCCACAGAACAAAAAAGTAACGCTGTATCACGGCGAGGTGCTTCAGGACGGTTGCTTCTATAACGACAATTTGCGCACGGCAAAGGCAAAAGCGGAGTATATATCCGACGGCAAGGAAAGGGTATGCGAGCCGTTTTTTACCTATTTCGGCTTCCGCTACGTAAAGGTTGAGGGAATTGAAAATATAAACCCCGACGATTTTTGCGGCGTTGTAATTTATTCGGACCTTGAGGGAGCGTCGGAGTGCAAAACGGATAACGAAAAAATAAACCGCCTTATAGAAAACGCGCTCTGGGGACAAAGAGGCAACTTTCTTGACGTTCCGACCGACTGCCCGCAAAGGGACGAGCGCCTCGGTTGGACAGCGGACACGCAGGTTTTTGTAAATACGGCGTGCTACAATATGGACTGCCTTGCCTTTTACCGCAAATATATGGCTGATTTAAGGGCGGACCAGACAATGTACTACGGCGGCGATATTCCCATGTATTCCCCCTCGTTAAAGCACGAGGCGGGAGAGGGCGGTGCCGTCTGGGCGGACGCCGCAACGATAATACCGTGGAACGTTTACAATTTCTACGGCGACAAAAAACTGCTTGAAAATAACTACCGTATGATGCGTGACTATACCGAAACTCTTATCTCGAAGGACGAAAAAGACGGCGCCAGAGGCCTTATACTAAACGGCTTTACCTTCGGTGATTGGGTCGCGCAGGACGGAGTGTGCCCGCAGGCGTTAAACGGCGGCACCGACACGGGATATATAATGAGCGTTTACTACTATAATTCCGTAAAGCTCACCGCCAAAGCGGCAGGCGTGCTCGGCTATATTGATGACGAAAAACGCTATTTTGAAAAGAGCGAAAAGATATATAACGCAATTCTCGACGAGTTTTTCTCGCTAAACGGCAAGCTTGCAATAGATACCCAGACGGGCTACGTACTCTCCCTTTATTACGGAATATACAGAGATAAAAACAGAGTGGTAAACGATTTCAAGGATCGCCTTGCCAAAGACTTTTATAAAATAAAAAGCGGATTTACGGGCACACCCCTTATGCTGCCGACGCTTTTTGAAAATGGTATGGATAACGAGGCGTACAGAATACTGTATAACGAGGAATTTCCCGGTTGGCTCTACTGCGTAAATCTCGGCGCAACGACCATATGGGAGAGGTGGAACTCGCTCCTTTCCGATGGCAAAATAAGCGGCACGAATATGAACTCGTTAAATCACTACGCTTACGGCTCTGTCGTTGAGGCGATATATTCCTATATAGCGGGACTTAAACCAAGCGGTGTCGGCTTTACAAGCGTAAAGATAGAGCCGCACCCGAATTACAGAATGAAAAATATCCGCTTTGAATATAACTCCCCGTCGGGTAAATACTCGGTTGAGTGGCGCATAAATAAGGATAATACCTTCCTGCTTGAATGTAAGATACCCCCATATTGCGAGGCGGAGGTTATAATGCCCGATAAGAAAGCCTATACCGTAAAAGAGGGCACACATACCTTTGTGTCAGATACCGATTTTAATCATCCGTTCAGCCTCGATACTCCCATTTCAGACCTTGTAAAGAACGAAAAAACCGCATCGCTTATGAGAAAAATGCTCCCACAAGCGTACGCTATGGTAACGGGCGAGAACGAAGAATTTCTCACAAAAACCCCTCGCTTTTTCTTCCTGCCTATGTTCGGCGCTTCCCCCGCCACGCTCGAAGCGTTCGGAGATGAACTTAAAAAAATCGAGGCATAAACCGCATCAACCCAATAAAACCGAATCCGCCGCAAATCAAAACGAAGGCAGGGAAGGCTCCATCTCCGAGGGAGCTGTCGCCGTAGGTGACTGAAGGAGTACTGTTCTTAATAAAATTTACTTTTTAAAGCTTCAATGAAAGTAAGATCGCATTGCACATCACTCCTTCCGTCTTTTGCTTCGCAAAATCCACCTCCCTCCGCAGGGAGGCTTAAATGCGGGAGCAAGCCGCCCGCCCTACGAAAACATTATCTTTTAACAAACGCTCCCTCCGCCGTGTCATTCTCGAACAACGTGAAGAATCTCGGCGGACAATTAAGGTCGGACAGTTGCTCCAGATCCTACGTGAACCCCCAAAGCTCATTCTTCGCTTCGGGGGGGATGGGCCGCTAACTTTGAAGGCTATATGGCTTCTATGATTGTATGGAAGAGGTTGTATAAGCAGAGAACTGA
>CAMGRB010000114.1 GCA_946061315.1 uncultured Clostridia bacterium
ATGCAAGCCCCGGGGATTCTATGCCCGCGGCGTGAATAAAGTTCCTGAATTTTTCTGATTTACGGATATAGAAATCTCCGCAGGTGGGCGTCGGGCGCACTCCCGCAAAAGAAGTTATGACGGTCTTTAGGTTTATATCGGGGGTTATCAGCTTTGCGCCCTCGGATATTTCCATAAGTCCTCTTACGGTGACGCTTGTATCGTCCTTGTCCTCAACCTCGTTTGCGTTAGGTCCGACTATTATATTGCCGTCTGCCGTGGGAGATACGAGTATTCCCTTGCCCTTTTCGCTCGGGGTCACAAAAAGCGTCCTTGATGCGATAAATCCCTCGCTTTTGTCAAGAAGCATATATTCTCCCCTTCTGGGAATTATCTTGAACGGCAAGGGATCTCCGAGTATTCTTGCTATATCGTCGGCATAAAGCCCTGCCGCGTTGACGACGTATTTTGAAGAAAGACTTCTATTGCCGTCGGATACGGTATAGGCTTGCCCGTCGTAATCTATTTCTGAAACCTTGAAATCAAAATAAAATTCCGTTCCGTTAGTCGCCGCGTTCTCGCTTACCGCAAATGCAAGGTCGTACGGACAAACTATTCCCGCACTCGGTGCAAAAAGGGCGCAGGTGGCGTCTTTTGAAACGTGAGGTTCCAGTTGCATAAGTTCTTCTTTTTCGATTATGCGAAGTCCCTTTACTCCGTTTGTCTCTCCTCTTTTTTTGAGAAGTTCTATGTGTTCTCTGTCTTTATCGGAAAAGCCAACGACAAGCGAACCGCATTTTTCATATGCGACATCAAGCGTTTTTGCTATTTCCTCCATCATGGCGCAACCGCGGACGTTGAGTTTTGCTTTGAGCGTTCCCTCTTTTGCGTCGTATCCTGCGTGAACTATTGCGGAATTTGCACGTGTGGAGCCCGACGCCACGTCTGTGCCTGCTTCCACTACCGCAACCTTTACATTATATTTTGCAAGCCGATACGCAGTCATAGACCCCGTTATTCCGGCTCCTATAATTATGACATCATACATTGTGTTTTATCCCTCCGAAGAAATGGCAAGTACATTCTACCATAATTTTCAGCATTTTTCAACCCTTTTACTTGAATATATTATGCGAGTGTGATAAAATATATTGAAAACTTTGTTTGGAGTGTAAAAAATGAACGAATTTACAATGATAAGTGCCTCTGCTCTTGCGTATCTCGGCGACGGCGTAATAGAGCTTGAGGTAAGAGAGCGGCTCGTTAAAAAAGGATATGAAAAAAGCCTTAAGCTCAATACGGAAGCAAGAAAATTTGTCACCGCGGTTGCGCAAAACAAGGCTTTTCTTAAAATTGCCGACGTTCTGACAAAAGACGAGGCGGATATTGCAAGGAGGGCGCGGAACTCTTCCCATCTGAACGTACCCAAAAGCGCTTCGGCGGCGGAATACAAAAACGCAACCTCGTTTGAGGCGATTTTCGGATACCTTTATCTGTCCGGCAACAAGGAACGCATAAAAGAGCTTTTCGATATTGCGTACTCGGAATAAAATTCATCAAAAATTCATCTTTTTTTCAGTTTTGTTTCTATTGACATGCGCGCGTTAAAATGTTACAATAGGAGCGCTATTTATGAAGGAAAGGATTTCTTATGTTAAAAAGGCTTTCAAAATGTATCGGTGAATACAAAAAAAGCACGGTACTCACGCCTATTTTCGTTTCGATGGAAGTTGTGGTTGAGTGCTTGCTCCCGTTTATCACCGCATCTTTAATAGAACAGATAGAAGCCGGGTGCGAACTGTCCGTAATACTCAAATACGGCGCCGTGCTCGTTGTGCTTGCAATGCTCTCCCTCTCTTTCGGAGTTCTTGCGGGAAAGCACTGCGCGATAGCCTCCTGCGGCTTTGCAAAAAATTTAAGAAAAGATCTTTACGAGAACACGCAGAACTTCTCTTTCGAAAATATTGACAAATTCTCGACCTCAAGTCTTGTAACGCGTCTTACCACCGACGTCACCAACGTTCAGCAATCGTTTATGATGCTGATAAGAACGGCTATAAGATGTCCGTTTATGCTTATATTCGCTCTTATCATGTCGTTTGTGATGGGCGGAAAGATGGCGCTTATATTCGTGGCGGTTGTGCCGTTTCTCATCTTTGCTCTCGTAATGATAATAAAGACGGTTATGCCGATTTTCGAGCGCGCATTCCGCAAATACGACGTGCTCAATAACTCAGTACAGGAAAACGTAAAGGGAATGAGAGTTGTAAAATCGTTCGTACGTGAAGACTACGAGGAGCAAAAATTTGACAAAGCTTCCGAAGATCTTGCAGGTGATTTTCTCAAGGCGGAAAAGGTACTGGCTCTCAGCTCTCCGGTTATGCAGCTTTGTATGTATGCCGTAACTTTCTGTATATGCTACTTCGGCTCAAAAACCATTCTGTTCGGGACAAATACCGACTTCGGTATCGGCGGTTTGTCTGGACTTATTACCTATGGCGTTCAGATACTTTCAAGCCTTATGATGATATCAATGATATTCGTAACATTAACGATGTCCGGCGAGAGTGCACGCCGTATTTACGAGGTGCTTGAAGAAAAGCCGACCATTAAAAATCCCGAAAACGCCGTAACCGAAGTTAAAAACGGCGACGTCGATTTTGACGGCGTATATTTCAAATATTCCGAGAGAGCGGAAAAATACGCTCTTGAAAATATAAACCTCCATATAAAATCGGGGCAGACCGTCGGTATTATAGGCGGAACGGGAAGCGCAAAATCAACCCTTATACAGCTTATTTCCCGTCTGTACGATGTAACGAAAGGTTCTGTCAAGGTAGGAGATATTGACGTTCGCTCCTATAACCTTGAAGCACTCAGAAATCAGGTGAGCGTCGTTTTGCAGAAAAACATTCTCTTTTCGGGAACGATAAAGGAAAACTTGCGCTGGGGCGACGAAAACGCCTCCGACGAGGAGCTTGTGCGCGCCTGCAAGCTTGCGCAGGCGGACGAATTTATCTCTACTCTGCCAAGCGGCTACGATACCTATATAGAACAAGGCGGAACAAACGTTTCGGGAGGTCAGAAGCAAAGGCTTTGTATTGCGAGGGCAATTCTCAAAAAGCCGAAAATACTTATCCTCGACGATTCTACAAGTGCGGTTGACACAAAGACGGACGCTCTTATAAGAAACGCGCTACAAAACGAAATACCCGACACGACGAAGATAATAATAGCGCAGCGTATTTCGTCGGTTGAAAACGCCGATATAATAGTAGTTCTCGACGACGGCAAAATATGCGACGTTGGAACGCACGCAAAACTTCTCGAAAGCAGTCCCATTTACCACGAAGTATATACGTCCCAGACGAAGGGAGGTAAGATGGAATGAACGGAAAGATGAAAGGAAGGCGCCCTGTCAAAAAGGTCAAAAAGGGCACTTTTTCAAGACTTATCAAATACCTCTTTTCCTTCTACAAGATACCGATGATTATAATTATCGTCTGTATCGTTTTCAGCGCAATAGGAAACGCTTTGCCGAATATATTCGTACAGAATATAGTCGGAGCCATAACGAGCGCAACGTCGGAAAACGCAACTCTTACCGCATCCGAGGCGTTTGCCCGGATTTCAGAACTTGCGCTTATGCTCATTTGCGTGTATGTTGTCGGAATACTCTCAACATTTATTTACACACTGCTTATGGCGTATGTAACGCAGGGATTTCTCTGCAAGATGCGTAACAAGATGTTCGGCGGTATGCAAAAGCTTCCGATCAAGTACTTTGATACGCACACGCACGGCGATATAATGTCATACTACACAAACGATATAGATACTTTAAGGCAGCTTATATCGCAGTCGCTCCCGCAACTTATATCGTCGGCACTTGTAATAATAGTCCTTGTCGGTATAATGCTCTATTACAGTCTGTGGCTCACTCTTACCGTCGGTCTTGGCGTTATTGCCATGTATTTCGTTACCGTAAAGGTCGGCGGCGGAAGTGCAAGATTTTTTGTAAAGCAGCAAAAATCGCTCGGTAAAACAGAGGGCTTTATTGAGGAGATGATGAACGGGCAAAAGGTAGTTCAGGTATTCTGCCACGAAGAAAAATGCAAGGAACAGTTCGACAAACTGAACTCACAGCTCTGTGAGGACTCCACAAGTGCAAACGAATATGCAAATATCCTTATGCCTATTATGGGCAACATAGGAAATATTCTTTACGTTGTCGTCACGTTTGTCGGCGGAGTTCTGATGGCTCTTAACGTTCCGAACGTTTCAATTTCAATGCTTGCGCTCGAAATACCTACCGTCGTAGTATTTATAAATATGACGAGACAATTTACAATGAACGTAAGCCAGGTTTCGCAACAGGTAAACGCAGTGGCGATGGCTCTTGCGGGTGCGGAACGTATATTTGAGCTTATGGACGAGGAGCCTGAGCAGGACAACGGCTACGTAACCCTTGTCAACGCTACCGAAAAAGACGGCAAAATATATGAAAGCGACGTGCGTACGGGTACATGGGCATGGAAGCATCCTCACGAGGATGGCTCCGTCACCTACACAAAGCTTTGCGGCGACGTAAGATTTAAAGATGTTGACTTCGGCTATGTGCCCGACAAGATAGTTCTTCACGATATTACTCTTTACGCCGAGCCGGGACAGAAAATAGCGTTCGTCGGCGCTACAGGGGCGGGTAAAACTACGATAACAAACCTTATAAACCGTTTCTACGATATAGCCGACGGCAAAATAAGATATGACGGAATAAATATAAACAAGATAAAGAAAGCCGATCTTCGTCGCTCTCTCGGTATAGTCTTACAGGATGTTAATCTGTTTACAGGCACGGTTATGGACAATATCCGTTACGGTAAACTTGACGCAACCGACGAGGAGTGTATTGCGGCGGCAAAAAGAGCGAACGCTCACTCGTTTATATCAATGCTCCCCGACGGATATAACACTGTGTTAACAGGTAACGGGAGCGGTCTCTCGCAAGGTCAGAGGCAACTTATATCAATAGCGCGCGCGGCTGTTGCAGACCCGCCCGTCATGATACTCGACGAGGCCACCTCCTCGATAGATACGAGAACCGAGGCGATAGTTCAGGCGGGTATGGACTCGCTTATGCAGGGAAGGACGGTATTCGTAATAGCACACCGCCTCTCTACCATAAAGAACTCCGATGTCATTATGGTGCTCGATCACGGAGTTATTATTGAACGAGGTTCGCATGAAGACTTAATAGCCCAGAAAGGCAAATATTATCAGCTCTACACAGGCGCATTCGAACTTGAATAATATCGGGGCACCACAAAAGCATAGCGGGACGGTCAAGACCGTCCCGCTTACTAATTAAACGGCAAAAAAACGGCGGGAGCAAGCTGTATAGTGT
>CAMGRB010000115.1 GCA_946061315.1 uncultured Clostridia bacterium
CCTACGCTCGCAACGAGATGTTAATATAGCGAAACGGAGCGGACGGGTACGGGCAATTATTGGCACTATGATATTGACGGAACAACGATTCTGAAATGGAATAATGCGGCTTAAAATGGCTTTTCGGTAAAGATTTTTCAAACTTTACGGAAAGAAAAATGCTCTGAACCCGACAATTTAAGCAAAGAGAGAGAGAACGAAACGGTTAAATTCCGTAACGTTCTCTCTTTTTGCAACCCGAAAGACCTACCATAGTGGTGGGGAGGTACGGCAAGATGGTTACACCTCCGCCGTGTCATTCTCGAGCGCAGCGAAGAATCCCGGCGGACTCACCGAACGTTATTTTGTTGCTCCGGATCCTTCGCTCCATTTCATTTCGCTCGAGGATGACGAGAAGCAAGAGGAAAGAAACCGCTTTTTCGGTCGTGCGCGATATTTATGCACGAAATATTGACAAGCGCTTTTATTTGTGCTAAAATGGGTGTGTATGTTGTCGGGCTTATCATATTTGACGGTTCGATTGACTTAAAATCGGGGTTTGAAGTTAAAGCAGAAAATTTCAGACCTTAAAACATTTTGTAAATGGAGCAACTTATATGTCGGAATTTATAAAGCGACAGTCACCCGCGCGCATAATCGCATTCGGCTTTGCGTTTGTCATTCTTCTGGGCTCGCTTCTTCTTGTACTTCCGTGCAGTGTGAAAGACGGCGTAAATCTTTCTTACGTCGACGCGCTTTACACCTCGACGAGCGCAGTATGCGTAACCGGTCTTGTAACCGTTGATATTGCGGATACGTTTACCCCTCTCGGTCAGTTTTTCGTAGCTATGCTGATACAGATAGGCGGTCTTGGCGTAGCGTCGATAGGTGCGGGGCTTATACTTCTCGTCAGGCGGAAAATGGACCTCAAAGGAAGAAATCTTATAAAAGAAGCGATGAACCTCGATTCTGGAAAGGGAGTCGTCCGTTTTATACGTGACGTATTCGTGGCAACGCTTGCTTTTGAGCTTGCAGGAGCGGCATTGAGCTTTACCGTATTCATACGCGACTATCCGTTTCCAAAGGCTCTCGGTTTAAGCTTATTTCACTCGGTAGCCACCTTTAACAACTCCGGATTCGATATTTTCGGAAATATGCAAAGCTTGTCTGCCTATAAAGACAACGTGATGCTCAATATCGTAACGATGTTCCTTATTTTCTTCGGAGGCATAGGATTTCTCGTTATAAAGGAGCTTTGGAGCAAAAAATTCAATTTCAAAAAGCTCTCGATGCACGCAAAGGTCGTTTTGTCCGTGAGTGGAGTTCTTATAGTCCTCGGCACGCTTCTTATAAAGCTTACCGAGGGGAACAACATCACGTGGCTCGGCGCAATATTTACGAGTTTTTCGTCGAGGACTGCCGGTTTTGCAACGTTCTCCCTTGACGGTTTTTCAAAAGCCGGTCTTTTGGTGGTTATGATCTTTATGTTCATAGGCGCATCCCCCGGATCTACGGGAGGCGGTATAAAGACGACCACGTTCTTCGTCATTTTCAAAGGCATATTCTCCGCCGCGACGAATAAGAATGAAAAGGCGTTTAGATATGCAATACCGAAGGACGCATTCAAAAAAGCCGCCGTGATTGCATTTCTTGCCTTGTCGGCTATTCTCGGCTCGTCGCTCTTGATTTCGATTTTCGAGCCGGGTATGAGCCTTACGAGTATTCTGTTTGAGATGACGAGTGCGTTTGCAACCGTCGGTCTTTCAACGGGCATTACCCCGCTTCTTTCAACAGGGTCAAAGATAGTTTCAATTTTTATGATGTATATGGGAAGGCTTGGCCCTCTCACCATTGCTTCAATGTGGTACTTCTCAAGGGGTGAAAGCATCCGCTTCCCCGAGGGAAATATTGCAATCGGCTAAAAACAAGAAAGGACGTTTATTATGTTTGGCAAACAAAAATCGGGAAATTTGATATACGGAATTATAGGAATGGGCCGTTTCGGAACGGCGCTTGCCGAGGAGCTTCACAACTCGGGCGCGGATCTTATAATTCTCGACAGAGATGAGGAAAAGGTCGCCGTCGCACGTGAAATGACGGAGAACGCGTATATCGTAAACAATCTGCAAAAGAAAACTCTTATGGAAACGGGGCTTCACAACTGCGACGTTGCCGTTGTCTGCATAGGAGAGCACATTGATACGTCCATTCTTACGACGCTTAACCTCGTTTCCATGGGCATACCGAAAATAATTGCGAAAGCGACGAGCTTTGAGCACGGCGAGATACTTAAAAAGCTCGGTGCCGAGGTCGTATATCCCGAAAGAGATATGGCGATACGCCTGGCGCACCGCCTTGAAACCTCGCTCGCGCTTGACTTCGTTCAGTTGAGTGAGCAGATAAACATATCCAAATTCGCCGTTCCCGAGCAAGCCGTCGGAAAGAGCGTTATTGAGGTCAATTTGAGAACGAAATTCGGTCTTAACATAATTGCAATAGAAAACGACGGCGGAGTTACCGAGTCGATAAGACCGGACTACGTATTCAAGGACAAGGATATTTTGTTCCTCTCGGGCAGTAAGGACGGCTTCCGCAAGCTCTCCGAATGGACGAACAAATAACTGCGCGCATATTCTTTGCAGGTGTTAAGCAGTTACAAAAAATGCCTTATTTTTCAAAAACCGTGATTTCTATTGACATATTGCGGTTTTTATGATATAATTACATTTAACATACTTTGAAAGGAGTTGGGTTTTGTGGATTCCATACCCCGAAGTTGCCCCGAAAAGGGACCTTCAGGAATAAGATGCCATCAAGTTGACATCGGTTTTTATACGGTATTGTTCGTGCTTCTCTGTTAGCGAAATTTTTCAAATAACCGTTAATAAAAACTTATTTTAATTTGGAGGTGTCTGATTATTTTTAGACAAATATTATTACAGCTTATACTGATTTTACTGAACGCATTTTTTGCCGCTTCGGAAATTGCGCTCATCTCGCTTAACGAAAAAAAGGTTCGTGCCATGGCGGAGGAGGGCGATAAAAAGGCTGCCAAAATGCTCAAAATGATAGAAGAACCCACAAAGTTCATTTCCACAATACAGATAGGAATTACTCTTGCGGGATTTCTCGGCTCGGCATTTGCGGCGGATAACTTCGCAAAGTTACTGACAGAGGCTCTTGTAAATGCTTTCAACGTAGCCGATAAATACGTTAATACGATAAACAACGTATCGGTCGTTATAATAACGCTTATTCTCTCATATTTCACGCTTGTTCTCGGCGAGCTTGTGCCGAAGCGCATCGCGATGAAATACAAGGAAAAGCTTGCAAACGCCGTTTGCGGTGTAATATCGTTTCTTTCAAAAGTGTTGAAGCCGATAATCTGGTTCCTCACCGTATCGACAAACGGAGTTCTGCGTCTGTTCGGTATAAATCCGCACGAGAAGGACGATGCCGTATCCGAGGAGGATATAGTCATTATGCTTGACGCGGGTGCCGACGAGGGAACGCTCAACAAGGACGATATAAAGTACATAAAGAACGTTTTCAAGCTCGATTATCTCACCGCCGCCGATATAATGACGCCGAGGAGCTCTATGATAGCGGTTCCCGCGGATATATCCGAAAAAGAGCTACTTGAAATCATTGAAAAAGAGGGCTATTCGAGAATACCCGTGTATGAAGAAAACATAGACGATATAATAGGTATTCTTTACGTCAAGGACTACTTACTCAAGCACGGAGAGGAAAACTTCTCGATAAAAGACGTTTTGCTCCCGCCCGAGTTCGTGCCCGAAACCGTTCACCTCGATTCTCTTTTCAAGGATATGCAGGATAATCACATGCATATGGCAATAGTCGTAAACGAGTACGGCCTTGCGCTCGGAGTTGTCACTATGGAGGACATCATCGAGGAGCTTGTCGGAGAGATATGGGACGAACAGGACGAGGCGGTCGAGTCGATAGTTAAGACGGGCGACAACACGTACCGCGTTCTCTCAAGCGTTTCAATAGACGAATTTTTTGAATTTTTCGAGCTTCCCAAGGACGAGAGCATCGAATCCACCACTGTAAACGGCTGGCTTACCGAAAGGTTTGACGGTATTCCCGAGGTCGGTCAATCGTTTGATTACGAAAACCTCTCGATTGCCGTAACCGTCGCCGACGAACAGATGTCCCACGAGGTACAGGTCACCGTGCTTGCCCCCGAGGAGCAGGACACCGAGGAAGAAGAAGCCGAGGAAAAGGAAAAAGAAAAAGCATAAACTCATAACATTAAAAGAGGGCATTTTACGTGTCCTCTTTATTTTTACTTGCTTTTTTTGCGCATATATGATAAAATATTCGTAAGGGCAAATTTCCGTGACAAACGTGTTTGCCGTCACAGTAAGCAGCATTTCATAAGGAGCATAAAATGCTTGAAAAAATAAAATCGCCAAAGGATATAAAATCCCTTTCCCCCGACGAGCTTTATCATCTCTCGGGCGAAATAAGAAATAAAATAGTCGAAACCGTTTCAAAAAACGGCGGTCATCTGGCGTCCAATCTCGGCATGGTCGAGGCGACGGTAGCTCTGCACAAGGTTTTTGATCTGCCGAACGACAAGCTCGTTTTCGACGTCGGTCACCAATGCTATACGCACAAGCTACTCACCGGTCGGTACGATAGCTTTTCAACCATAAGGCAATACGGCGGAATATCGGGCTTTCCGAACAAAAGCGAGAGCGAATACGACGTACTCAACGAGGGGCACAGCGGCACCTCGGTTTCTGCCGCGCTCGGAATTGCACGGGCAAACAAGTTAAACGGCAACGATAACTACGCCGTTGCAATAGTCGGTGACGGCTCTCTTACAAACGGTCTTATCTACGAGGCACTAAACAACTGCGCGGACGAAAAGCTCAATCTTATAATCCTCGTAAACGACAACGAAATGTCAATTTCGCAAAACGTGGGTGGGCTTCACAGGTATCTTACAAGAATAAGAACGAGTAAAAAATATTTTCATTTGAAGCACGGCGTGGAATTTATCCTTGCAAAAATTCCTCTTATCGGCAAGCCACTTGCAATTCTCTTTTCAAAAATTAAAAATCTTTTTAAGAGAATTTTCGTAAAAGAAACGTTTTTCGAGGCTCTCGGGCTTGATTATCTCGGACCCGTTGACGGCAACAACCTCGGAAAAATGATAACCGTCTTGACGGAGGCAAAGAACAGGCGCCGTTGTTGTGTGGTCCAT
>CAMGRB010000116.1 GCA_946061315.1 uncultured Clostridia bacterium
CCGACGACGATATTATAACGGGGTTTATAAGTTCAAAAAGTCCTTCCTCGGTTTCAATTACGACAATTCTGCGCAAAACGCCGACCTGAACAGCCGCAAGTCCGCACCCGTTTGCCGCGCGCATGGTTTCGACCATATCGTCGATAAGAGTAAGTATTCTCGGAGTTATCTCCGTCACCTCACGGCTCTTTTTTCTTAAAAAATCTTCATTTGACTTCTTTTTTACTATTTTAAGTATAGCCATATATCCTCCATTAAAGGCTTGACGGATTGAAATCGACGGAGAGGCGCACCTTGCCCGACGATTTTGTAAATTCCGAGTATATATCGGAAAAAATCTTCCGTATCTGCCTGTTAAGTTTGCATTTTATAAGTATTCTCTTGCGATATCTGCCCTGCGCCTTGTATATCGGCGCCTCAAAGGGTCCGTAGACGATAACGGGTATATCGTCGGTTATTTTACTGCGCATTTTTTTAAGGAGTTCGTCTGCGCTTTCGTTAAGCGACCTTTCGTCCTCGGCAGAGAGTGCAAAGAGCGCAATATCGCAAAAAGGCGGGAAAGTGTATGCTTTTCTTATTTCTATCTCGTTCTTATAGAATGATTCGTAATCCTGTTTTGCCGCCAGGAGTATCGTTTTTTCATTGGGAGCGTTTGTCTGTATGACGGCAACGCCTTTATCCTTTGCTCTGCCCGCCCTGCCTACAACTTGTGTAAGCATTGAAAACGTGCGTTCTGCGGAGCGATAGTCGCTTGTGTAGAGCATCGTATCGGCAAGCATAACTCCGACAAGGGTGACCGAGGGAAAATCGTGCCCCTTTGTAACCATCTGCGTGCCTATTAAAACGTCTGCCTCGCCCTCTCTGAACGAGCCGAGTATTTTCTCGTACGAAAACTTTGACGAGGTCGTGTCGGCATCGAGGCGCAGAGTTGATATTTCGGGGAAAAGCTCCGTCAGCTCCTCTTGTGCCTTTTGCGTGCCGAAGCCTATATAGTTAAACGTTTTTTCACCGCACTCGGAGCATTTTTCGGGCAGACGTGTCTGATATCCGCAATAGTGGCACCTTAAAACTCCGTTTTTTGAGAGTATCTCCGTTGCGTTTTCCGCCGTTATTTCTTCCTTGATCTTACCGAACGAATGGTAGGTCATAGCAACCGAACAATGCGGACACTGTATCGGTTTTCCGCAGCTCTGGCAACCGACGGAGGCAAAATATCCGCGCCTGTTTAAGAACAGTATCGCCTGCTTGCCCCTTTGCTTTGCGTCCGACATAAGAGAGATGAGCTTACCTCCGAAAGCGGACACGTTGCCGCCTATTCTCTCTTTTCGCATATCGGTTATTATAACGTCGGGCAAGGTGGCACCGCCGTATCTTTCCGTCAGTTTTACAAGCGAATAAGTACCGCCCATCGCCTTATAATATGAGTTGAAAGACGGCGTTGCGGAGGCAAGAAGCATAAGTCCGCCCGATTTTGCGCACCTGAACCTCGCTATATCGTGTGCAAGATATTTCGGGTCGGTGTCCGATTTATAGGTGTGCTCCTGCTCCTCGTCTATGACTATCATACCGATATTTTTAAGAGGCGCAAAAACTGCGGAGCGCGTGCCTATGACGATATCTGCCTTGCCGTCGAATATTTTTTTGTAAGTATCAAATCTCTCACCCGCGGAGAGTGATGAGTGTATTATCGCCACTCTGTCGCCGTAATAGCCGCAGAATATTGATACGGTTTGCGGGGTTAAGGATATTTCCGGCACGAGAATTATAACTCCCTTGCCATCCAAGATAACCTCGTCTATCATCTTTTTAATAACGCTGGTTTTGCCGCTTCCCGTCACTCCGTAAAGCAGGGCTGCCCGCGGCTCCTTGTCTTTGTAAAGAGCTTTTAACTGCTCAAAAGCGTTTTTTTGAATTTCCGAGAGCACGGTTTGTTCGTTGTTTTTTACCGCTTTATTTTCATACGGGTTTCTGTATATCTCTACTTTTTCGGATTTTACAATTCCCTTTTTAAGAAGCGGATCAAGTTGCACCTTCGATGTTGACGTGCGCTCGTATATCTCCTTGTCAGAGAGTGATTCATACTCGCAAAGGAGCCTTATTATATTTTTTTGCTTTTCACTCCTTATGCCAAACGGGTTTTTTGCCTCGCAGGCAGAAAGTGCGGTTTCTTTATCGAGCGCAAGGGATATTACGTTTCGGTACTTGTTTTTGTCGTCCTCGACTATCTCGGTGCGCTTTGATATATATTTGTTTCTGAAAAGCCACGAAAGCGACGCGCCACAATCGCCGAATTTCTTTTTCAGGCGGCCGTATTCCGTATCGGGATTTTCTTTTATATACCCGTAAAGCTCCACCATTTCGCAAGGGACGCCTGACTCTTTTTCAAGGTTTGGGGTAAAATATTCTCTCGTTTTGGAAATTATCGCCGACGGGAGAATACACCGAACCGCCTCACCGAAGGTGCAAAGAGTCTGCTCCTTCATAAAAGAGCAAAGTGACAAAAGCTCGGAATTGAGTTTTAAGTAATCGGACATAACCGAGCTTATCGGCTTTATGCCCTGTAAGTTTTCCTCCTCGCACAAGGACACGACTATGGCGCTCTTTTGTCTGTTGGCATTGCCAAACGGCACGGCGACCACAGAGCCCTCGGTCACCTCGTCCCTCATTCCGACGGGGATAAAATAGGTATATTCGCAGTCTGCGTGGTAGGGTACGTCAAGTATATGAACTTTTGCGCATACGCTCATATATAAATCCTCCCCTCAAAACAGACGGTTTGCCAAATTACCGAAAAACCGCAAAATACGGCAAGACGCCGTATCCGCTTTATGAAAAATTATCAGCCTTCGCTATCCTCGTCAACGGTGTATCCGCTATCGTCGTCGAATACCTCGTGCGCGCCCATAAGCTCTTTGCTGTCGAAGTCATCGTATGCTTCCGGCTCGTCGTCAAATTCTTCAAGCTCTTCGTCGGCTCCGTCGTCAAGCACCTCGTCCTCGTCAACCTTTTCGCTCTTGAAGGGGTTTTTCTCGGTTCTTTCGGGCTCTTTGGGAAGCTCGGGTATCTGCTCTACGACGACGGTGGAGTCCTCGTAGCCCTCATCGCCCGGAAGAAATACCTCGAACTCGCCGTTTTTAAGACCCCACACGGCGTTCTTTACTGCCTTTTCATCTCTGTATTCCTTCTTTATGAGCGATGCAAGGTCACGGTCGGTTTCCTTGTTTGCTATCATTCTCTCGGCGATCTGGCGCTCTCTCAAATACTCGTTGGTTATCATTCTTGCGCACTTTGCGGTCGCCATAACGAGCGAATATTTGTTAAGACGTGCCTCGCCGTCCTTTTCGGTTACCTTCAATAATTCCTGAATTGATGGATAAAGCATAATAAACTCCTTATTTCTATATGTGTTAAATAAATTTTTCGGCTATTGATTTTGTGTATTTCGTTTTCTGATGCTCGGCTTTTATTATATCGTAAATAAGCTCGGCACATTTATCCGCCTCACCGTCGTTATTGACCACCGAATAGTCGTAATTTCCGATGAGCTTTATTTCCTCTTTTGCACGGTTAAGACGCCATTTTATAACCTCGTCCGTTTCCGTTGCGCGCCCACGCAACCGCCTCTCAAGGCTGTCTGCGTCGGGTGGGGTGAGCATAATGGTGACAGCACCTCGCACCTTTTTCTTTACCTGCATGGCACCGTCAACCTCGATTTCAAGTATGATGTCACGCCCTGCCTTATTGGCTTTCAGTACCTCTCGTTTGAGAGTTCCGTAATAATTTTCGCAGTAGGTGGTGTGCTCGAGCACCTCGCCCTTTTCGATGAGCTTTTCAAACTCGTCCTTTGAGATAAAGTGGTAATGAACGCCGTCTATCTCGCCTGCCCTCGGGGCTCTTGTCGTTGCCGACACGGAGAGCGATAATTCGGGGTGATTTTTGATAAGACTGTTTACCACGGTGCCCTTGCCGCTGCCTGCCGGGCCGGAAATAATAAAAAGCAATCCTTTTTTCATTTTTCTTCTCCATTATCGACGGCCGACGTTCCGTTTAATCTCTCGCTTATTGCGTCTGTGGTAAGGGCGGACAGTATAACGTGATCCGAATCGGTTATTATAACGCTCTTTGTCCGTCTGCCGCTTGTGCAGTCTATAAGTCTTGCGCTTTCCTTCGCCTCGGCAACCGTTCTTTTGGCTGGTGCGGAGTCGGGAGATACTATCGCTACTATGCGGCTGTCGAGAATTATATTGTTGAAGCCTATATTTATAAATTTCATAATCTTACTCTACGTTTTGTATCTGCTCCCTGATTTTTTCAAGCTCGTTCTTGACGTTTACCACAAGATGCGCCGTATCGGCATTTGAAGCCTTTGAGCCTATCGTGTTTATCTCCCTGTTCATCTCCTGAACGAGAAAATCGAGCTTTCTTCCCGCAGGCTCGCCTGACTCGGCTATATCGTAAAACGCGTCGAAATGGCTTGACAGACGGACAAGCTCCTCGTCTATTGCGACCTTATCTGCAAATATCGCAACCTCTGTAAGTATCCTTTGCTCGTCTATATTTACGGAATTGTCGTTTAAGAATTTTACTATCCTGTCCTCAAGCTTTTTTGCGTAGCCGTTTATATCGTCGTCGGAGTTTTTCGATATTTGTGCTACGTAGCCCTTTATGTTTTCTATCTTTTCGCATATGTTGCGGTAGAGGTTTTCTCCCTCGACCTCGCGCCTTTTTATAAACTGCGGTATTGCCTCGTCAAGAATTTCTTTTATGTCGTTCCAATCCTTTTCAAGATCGTCCTCGGGCTTGCGCAGCGAGAAAATATCCTTGTTTGCGGCGACGCGCATAACGGAAATGTCGTCTTTTAACTCAAACGTGTCGCGCAGTTTGTAAAGCGCGTCAAGATACGATTTCGTATATGCGGTGTCAAGGCATATCTCAACACCCTCCTGCTCGAGCATATCGACGTTTACCGATACGTCTATTTTACCCCTTACTATCCCTCTTGACTGAAGATACTGCTTTATCTTGTCCTCAAGAAAGGTGTAAAGCCTCGATATTCTGACGCTGCAATCAAAAAACCTGTTGTTTACCGATTTTATCTCGACGGTAATGTCTTTTCCGCCGACAGTCCCCCTCGCTCTTGCAAACGAGG
>CAMGRB010000117.1 GCA_946061315.1 uncultured Clostridia bacterium
ATGCGATGAATTGGAGTGAATGGACTCCAAACAATCTTTATACTTTGAAAGTGACAGTCGCATGCAGTTGTTTTCCTTGCGTGACACTCTTGTATGGTCGGCATATCCCTTAATTGCCTTCTTTATTATAGGAATGATGCTTATAATAGTGGCAATAGTAAAGCCTTTCCGCGAGTCGCTTCACAAAATGTTCTTTATAAAATAATATATGGGTTGCCGTAAAAGTTTCGGCAACCCATAATCTTTAAGGAAATAGGCGAATTTAGCAAGAATACGCGTTTTTCCGTTTATTTGTAGGGCAGGGGCTTGCCTGCCGCTTTATTTAAGGTTATTTATATAATTTACCGCATTTATTGCGGCAACGGTGCCGTCGGACACCGCGGTGGTAAGCTGGCGTACCTCTTTTGTGCGGCAATCACCCGCCACGAAAATTCCGTTTGTTTTGGTTGTGCAATTCTCACCCGAGATCGCATATCCGCCCTTATCAAGAGAGATAAGGTTTTCAAAAGGTGCGTTTTGCGGCTCCTGCCCGACGGCTATGAAAAGGCCGTCTACCGAGAGTGTGTCCGTTTTACCGTTCACTACGTTTTTTATTTCTATCTCCGAGAGCTTTTTGTCGCCTTTTAACGAGGTGACAACACAGTTCATTATAAACGATACGTTCTCCCTCTTTTCAAGTATCTTAACAAGATGCGCTTCTCCCCTGAAAACGTCACGCCTGTGTATAATATCGACGTGAGAGCAACGCTCCGAGAGGAACACGGCGTCTTGCAGGGCGGCATCTCCTCCTCCGACAACGGCGACGTTTTTGCCTCTGAAAAACGCTCCGTCACAAACGGCACAGTACGACACTCCCCTGCCTGTAAATTTTTCTTCGCCGTCAAGCCCGAGGTGGCGGTGGCGCGCACCCGTCGCTATTATAACGCTTTTACATTCGTATCTATGGCTGTCGGTAACTACGGTTTTTATTTTGCCGTCTATAATTTCCGAAACGCTTTCAAAGCTTATTTGCGCGCCGAGGAGCTTTGACTGTTCTACGAGATGATCTGCAAGTTCGGCACCGCTTATCTTTTCAAAGCCCGGATAATTTTCAACGCATGGCGAGTACGTTATCTGACCGCCGAAAACCTCTTTTTCAAGCACTAATACGCTTTTGCCCGCGCGCAGCGCATAAACCGATGCGGTAAGCCCCGCAGGTCCTGCGCCGACTACTATTATATCGTACATAATTTCACCCCCGATATTATTTGCCAAACGTGCAACGGATTAAACGGAGCACGCGCCCGATTTTACAAAGGAGCGAGTCCGTTTTTCAAAAAAGCCGCCTTTGTTTTTTCGGGCGGCTTTTCGTTTTATTTAAGGTTTATCTTAATGAAATTCTTTTTACCCTTCTGGGCTATAACGTATCCGTCCTTGAAGTCGTCAAGCGTCAAGGTTGCTCCGACGTCGGTTACCTTGTTGCCACCGACGGATACTGCGTTTTGCTGTATCATTCTGCGTGCCTCGGATTTTGACGGCATAAAGCCGACTTCAACCAAAAGGTCTATAACAGATACTCCGCCCTCAACCTTTGCTTTTTCTATATCCGCCTTCGGCATATGCTCGATATTGTTGCCCGAGCCGAAAAGTGCGTTTACGGACTCTATTACCTTGTCCGCTTCCTCCTTGCCGTGAACGAGCTTCGTTATCTCGTAAGCCATAGTCCTCTTTGCCTTGATTATATCGGTCGAGCAAAGCTCCTTTATGGTGTCCATATCTATCTCGGTAAAGAGCTTTAATAGCGTTTCTACGTTTTCGTCGTCTATATTGTAGAAATACTGATAAAAGTCAAACGGGGTTGTCTTATCTCTTGCTATCCAGAGAGTTCCCTTTTCCGTCTTGCCCATCTTTTTGCCCTCTTTGGTGAGAAGAAGCGGGCAGGTAAGACCGAATATGTTGTTGTCGTTTGACACGTCGTCGTCGCTTATATATTTCATCTTGCGGTTGAGCATCGTGCCGGCAACGATATTTCCCCATTGGTCGCTTCCGCCTATCTGGAGCACGCAGTTTTTCGTTCTGTTAAGATAAACGAAGTCGTATGCCTGCATAAGCATATAGCCCATTTCAAGAAAAGTGAGGCCGCCCTCTTTTATTCTGTTTGCGTAAGCGTCTGCCGAGAGCATCGTGTTTACGTTGAAATGAACGCCTATATCACGCATAAAATCAATATAGTCGTAAGGACGCATCCACTCGGAGTTGCTGTGTATCTCCGCGGCGTTTTCTCCGTCCGTTCTTATAAAGCGGGAGGCGAGGTTCTTTACCTCCTGCACGTTTTTCTCGACCTGCTCCTTTGTGAGCATTTTGCGCATATCGCTCTTGCCGCTCGGGTCGCCTATCAAAGCGGTGGCGCCGCCTATTACGAGAATACCCTTGTGTCCCGCTCTTTGCAGATACCTGAACATCATAAGGGCAAAAAAGTGTCCTATATGCAAGCTGTCGGCTGTCGGGTCTATACCGAGATAAAACGTCATAGGCTTGCCGTTTATTATTTCCTTTACCTTTTCGGTATTGGTGCATTGATAAATGTATCCTCTTTCGTTAAGGGTATCAAACAAGGTCTTGTTTTCCATAAATAACTCCAAAAACAACGTATTGCGGCACCTTTTGTCCGCTTTTTCAAAAATCAATCATATTTTAGCACAATTAAGCCACACTGTCAACCGCATTTTAGCAAAAAACGCACGTTATGCACGTGCGTTTTTTATTAAATAAGCGAATTTTACGTTCAGTCAATAAATTGAAGGGTCTTTTCAGCCATTTCTTTTACCGAAACGGTGGTATAGGCGAACAGGGAGCTTTCAAGCGTATCGTTTATGCGCTCCGTCCATACCGACGGCAGATTTTTGTATCCGAGCAAAACTCCGAGCACGGAGCCTACCGTTGCACCGTTGCAGTCGGTATCAAAGCCCTGAAATACGGCAAGGCAGATTGACTTGGCATAATCCCCGCCGCCGTAAAGGAGAGATGCGGTCACTATCTCTGCGTTTGATATTGTGTGGCACCAATCGTGAGGATCGCACTCGTCATAACGCTTGTGAAAGTCGTCGAAAAATTCATCGGAGCTTACCCCGTTTTCGTAATCCGATATTACCCTCAATATAGCTTCGTGAAGTCTTGAATTTTTGGGTATCTCGTCAAGTCCTGCCTTTATGGCGTCCTTTACGTTGCCTGCCGTAAATGCGGCGGCTATCATAGCGGACGCCCACATCTCGCCGTAAATTCCGTTCTTTACGTGGGACATTGAAGCGTCTCTGAATGCCATATCGGCGGCAGAGCGCGGGTCGCCGGGGTTAATATATCCGAAGAAGTCGCCCCTTATCTGCGCCCCTATCCACTCTCTGTATGCGTTTTTGTATTTTGCGCTATCGGGCGGCAAAAATCCGTTTACAAAGTTTTTGAATGCGACTTTCTCTGCGGTACAATATGCGTCCTTTACCTGCGCCGAGAGCCATACCCTCATAACATCCTCGGACGTGAAATTTCTGCCGTAACGCTTTAAGATTTCGTAGCCGATGAGTATATAGTTCGTGTCGTCATCGACCGGCATCCTGCCGAAATCTTTCGGATACAGACGCTCTTTCAGAAAACTTCTTATCGGAACGTCACATTTAAGGTCCTCTTTGTCTATATAGCGTGAGATAGGATAGTTGCCGGTCGCCTTAAGCAGCGTGTCAATTTCTTCTTTCGTTCCTCCCTCAATGGGTTTGCCGAGGAAGCAACCGCAGATTCTTCCGTACCATCCGCCAAGCACTCTGTCGCTTATCTCGTCCTTCGGACACTCTGTTTTTTTGCCCGTTCCCTCGCACTCTTTATGTATGGACTCAATATCGTTTGGTTCTACGTATTTATATCCGTCACGTACACCCGTTTCCTCTATGAGTTCAAACAGCACATCCGCAAACTTTTCTTTTATCTCGCCGTTTTCCATATTCGAGATGGCAAAGAACAGATCCTTGTATTTCTCAACGTCCTTTCCCTCATCGATACACTGACGGTATTCGGTTTTAAGGTTTCTTGACCAAAGCTCCCAATCGTGTATCTTCTCGTAATCGGGTAACAATTTTTCTTTCATAATCAACACTCCTATACTTATTTTTTGAAATTTTCAACTTCTTTTCTTGTCGGCACGGACTTTGAGGCACCGTATCTCGAACATGCGATTGACGCCGCACGGCTGCCGAAAATGCAGCTCTCTTCAAGCGTTTTCCCCTCGGAAAGCCCAAGTACAAGCCCGCCGCAAAGCGTATCCCCTGCCGCCGTGGTATCGACAACCTTTACCTCGATGCACGGATACCTTTTTGACGTTTTTCCGTCATCGATTTCAAAGCCGTTTTTGCCGAGCGTGGTTATAATTTCAGACACTCCTGCGCCAAAAATTTCTTTTTTGCCACCGAGCAGTTCAAGCTCGGTTTCATTCGGCGTTACTATGTCGGCGTATTTAAGGTACGGTATAATAGCCGTATTTGCCGGTGCGGGATTGAGAACCGTTACCATTCCTTTTTCCCTTGCGCTTTTTAAGGCGTACCCTATTATATCGATCGGATTTTCAAGCTGGGTAAGCAAAATATCGCCGCTTTCTGCCTCTTTGAAAAAAGCGTCTATATCGTCCTTGCAAAGCTCGGTATTTGCGCCTCCGTCTATTATAATGCGGTTATTCCCCTCGTTTACAACTATAATGGCAGTGCCTGTAGGCGAGGTTTTGGTTTTTCTTATATGCTCCACGTTCACACCGACGCCTGACAGATTTTCAAGATGAGCCTTGCCGAAACCGTCATCGCCGACAACGCCGCACATATAAACGTCACCGCCGAGCTTTGCGGCGGCAAAAGCCTGATTTGCACCCTTGCCCCCACTGTTTGACATGAAGTTTTTGCCGTAAACCGTTTCCCCCGCCTGCGGAAAGCGGTCGGTTTCTATGACGAGGTCCGTATTAAGGCTCCCGACAACGAATATTCTCATAGGTTATACCTCGCATAAACTGTCT
>CAMGRB010000118.1 GCA_946061315.1 uncultured Clostridia bacterium
TCAAGAGAGATTTCTTTATATAAATCGCTCTCGAACAGATCTGAAAAGGTTTTGTATTCTTCAAGCGGTAAATTACCGAGGGTTTTGTCCTTTGCTATACAGTATGCAACTATTTTGCCCACGGTTTTGTATGCGTCACGAAAAGGCATTCCCTTTTTGGCAAGGTAGTCGGCAAGGTCGGTGGCGTTTATAAATCCGCCCTCGGCAGAGGTGCGCATTTTGTCCTTTTTTACTCTCATTGTGTCAATCATAGGTGCAAAGACCGAGAGGCACGCTTTTACGGTATCGCAACCGTCGAATATTGCTTCCTTGTCCTCCTGCATATCCTTGTTGTATGCAAGCGGCAAGCCTTTGAGCATTGTAAGCGTTCCCATAAGGTCGCCGTAAACGCGTCCCGTCTTACCTCTTACAAGCTCCGCCATATCGGAGTTTTTCTTTTGCGGCATTATGCTTGAGCCCGTTGTGTAAGCGTCGGAAAGCTCCACGTAACCGAACTCCCATGACGACCAGAGAATTATTTCCTCGGAAAACCTTGAAAGGTGCATCATTATTATCGAAAAGTCGGAAAGCAGCTCAACGCAGAAATCCCTGTCGGAAACCCCGTCCATACTATTCATCGTTATGCCGTCAAAGCCAAGCTCACGGGCAACGAACGTGCGGTCGGTTGGATAGGTTGTTCCTGCAAGTGCGCAGGAGCCGAGGGGAGAAAAATTCATTCTGCCAAGAGCATCGGAAAGACGCCCTGCGTCCCTTATGAACATCATAGCGTAAGCAAGAAGATGCTGGGCAAAGGTTACGGGCTGTGCACGCTGTAAATGCGTATATCCCGGCATTACGGCATCGGTGTTTTCCGACGCCTTTTTATAAATGGCTTCTATAAGACTGTAAAGCAAGTCGGAAATTTCGGATATTTCGTTTTTGAGGTAAAGGCGAAGGTCGAGGGCAACCTGATCGTTGCGCGATCTTGCCGTATGGAGCTTCTTGCCCACGTCCCCTATTCTCTCGGTAAGCACCGATTCGACAAAGGTATGAATATCCTCGGCGTTCATATCTATTTCGAGTGCGCCCGATTTAATGTCGCAAAGAATCGAGTTTAATCCGTCCTCTATTTTTGCGCAGTCGTCCTCCGATATGATGCCTTGTTTTGCAAGCATTCTTGCGTGAGATAACGAGCCTTTTATATCCTCTGCCGTCATTTTGGAATCAAAGCGTATTGACGAATTGAAATCGTCCGCCACTTTATCTATATTTCCGACGGAGCGTCCCGCCCACAGTTTTTCCATTTCAAAATTCCTTTGTGAGTTTTATTTGTTTTCGTTCTTTTGCTTTACCTGCGCCTGAACCTTTATCGGCAAGCCGTAAAGATTTATAAATCCTGCGGAATCAGCCTGATTGTAAACGTGGTCCTCGCCAAACGTTGCTATCTCCTCGGAATAAAGCGAATAGTCGCTCCAAGCGCCCGCTTTTATCATATTGCCCTTGTAGAGCTTTATCTTTACCTTACCCGTTACGGTTTCCTGCGTTTTGTCAACGAATGCGGAAAGAGCCTCACGCAAAGGCGTAAACCACTGTCCATTATAGACAAGCTCGCCAAAGGTTATTGCAAGCTCCTGCTTTTTATGCATCGTCATTTTATCGAGGCAAAGCGTTTCAAGATAGTTATGTGCAAAATAGAGGATCGCTCCACCCGGGGTTTCATAAACTCCGCGGCATTTCATACCGACAAGACGGTTTTCGACAATATCGAGAAGTCCTATGCCGTTTTCTCCGCCGAGCTTGTTAAGTGCGAGTATTATCTCCTTTGCGCTCATCTTTTTGCCGTCAAGCGCTACGGGAACTCCCTTTACAAAATCGAGAGTTACGTAGGTGGGTTTATCGGGTGCGTCGATGGGAGATACGCCCATTTCGAGAAAGCCCTTTTTCTCGTAAAGCGGCTCGTTACCCGCATCCTCAAGGTCAAGCCCCTCGTGTGAAAGGTGCCAGAGGTTTTTGTCCTTTGAATAGTTGGTTTCACGGTTAATTTTAAGCGGAATATTATGCGCCTCGGCATACTCTATTTCTTCCTCACGGGATTTTATGCTCCACTCACGCCACGGCGCTATTATCTTCATATCGGGTGCAAAAGCTTTGATTGCAAGTTCAAAACGAACCTGGTCGTTACCCTTACCCGTACAGCCGTGGCAAATTGCGTCCGCGCCCTCTGCTTTGGCTATTTCAACTATCCTCTTTGCTATAACGGGGCGTGCAAAGGACGTGCCGAGCATATACTCCTCGTAAAGTGCTCCCGCCTTGACGGTGGGTATTACGTAGTCGTTTACAAACTCGTCCGTCAGATCCTCAACGTAAAGCTTGGATGCTCCCGTTTTGAGCGCCTTTTCTTCAAGTCCTTCAAGCTCATCCGCCTGACCGACGTTGCCCGATACGGCGATGACCTCGCAGTTATTGTAATTTTCTTTGAGCCACGGGATTATTATGGAGGTGTCAAGTCCTCCCGAATATGCAAGCACTACTTTTTTGATTTCTTTCTTATTCATAACGGTTTCTGCCTTTCAATTCATTCATTTTTGAATAATTATACACCCAAATGAATAAAAATGCAAGTATTTTTGAAAAATTATTTTATATTTTTTCATTTTCCCGCTTTTTGACAAATTGACGTTGAACTACGTTATACTTTTTGTGCTACTTATATAAGAAAATCAATCGTAAAACAGCTCGACAACCTTGCCCATTTTGCGCAGATTGGCGGCAAGGGTTTCGACTATTTTAAGCTTCATCGTTATGTCAATCGGCAAGCCCTGATGCGCCGAATTTATGCTCTGCCCGACGAAAAACTTAACGTGGGTCGCTTTTTCAAAAAGCGTATCGGCAAGGAGTGAGGCGCCGTCCTTCGATTTATAATATTTCGGCGAAAGGTCGTTCGGAGAAAGATATTTTTCGGAGAGGACGAGCAGTTTTCGCAAGGTAAGAACGCCCTCGGTTGTAAGGTCTATGCCGTCTATATGTCCTATCGGAGGGACCTCTCTGTCGTCGGTTGTAAGCTCGGCTTTTACGTCGGTATTAAGATACCTTGCCACTATTTGCGAGCTTGTGCCTCCGCAAACTACCTTTTTGTCCCCGTCGCTCAAAAAGCGCTCTATGTAAAAGTCGTCCTTGCTCTTATCGACGGGAGGTCCTACCATCACGTTTACGCGGAGTTCTTTTCTCACTCTGACGGCGGCAACGGTCGTGTCGTCCCCGGGTTTATCAAGGCACAAATCGTTGCAGGCGGCGGTAAGCAAGCAGGATATGCATCTTGCGCTCATACCCGGTTTTACCACCCTGTCAAGCTGTGCCTTTACCTCTTCTCTGTTCCAGCCGAAATCGAGTATTGCGCCAACTCCCGCGTGGATAACTCCGTCGCTCATAGTCACTATTACGTCGTCCTCGCAGAGTGCAAGGTCGGATCTGTAAACCTTTTTGCCGAGGATATTGAGCTCCGTCCTTTCAAGGTCTGAGCAAACGCCCTCGTGAATATATATAGCCTGCGGATTGTCAAACTCGAAAAGATAGCCTTTCCCGCTTTTGTCAACGTGTATTACCGAAAAGGTCGAGTACGCCACGCCTCTTACTTTGCATACGGGAAGTGACTGTATAACCGTTTCTATACATTCGTCAATATCTATTCCGCTTGAAATCATCGTGCAAAGTATCTTCGAGGTGAGCGTTGCAAGTATGTTCGCCTTTACGCCGCTACCGAGCCCGTCGGCAAGCACGAGGGTTATTTTGTCCCCCTCCGTTATACATTCAACCTTGTCGCCGCAAAGCTCCTCGCCGACGTGGTTTACCGAGGAATATCCGTATTCAAGAAAAAGCGGCGTCATTTTATCTCCTCCCCGTTTTCCTGTCCGTCGTTTTGGAGAGTGTTTTTGAGTTTAAGGAGCGCAATCTTCGTTTCCGCGGTGGTTTCACCAAGCAAGGAGGCTATTTCCTGCGCAACTCTCATTTGCTTCTTTATCACCTCGTCGGTCGTTGAGAGCGTTTCAAGCTTTACGGAATTTAGCCTGTCCTCGTACTCCTTCTTTTCCGTTATATCCTTCATTACGGCGAACATTACGTTTTGCGCTTTCAAGAAAATTATAGACATCTCTATATACATTTTGCTCTTTTGTACGTAGGTGCGCTTGCCGTAAACGTTCTTTTTCTGCTCGCCCGCCATGACGAAATCGACCGCGTCAAAGCAATCGAACGCCAGCTGTCCCTCGGGGCAGGAAACGTCTATGCCGAGCATCTTTTTTGCCTTCTGGTTGAGTTCAAGTATTTTATAGTCGTTATCGAGAATTATTATTCCGTTAGGGCTGTTCTGTATTATCTCGTAGCTCATTGACTCCGCGCGCTCCCTCATATAAGGCACGCACATTTCTATATCGGCAAAGCCGTTTGCAACCGCCCACGCTTTTTCACGGCAGGTGGAGTATCCGCAGGCACCGCAGTTTAACTCGTCCTCGGGCTTCGTCTTGCCCGTTTTGGCAAGTATCTCGGTAATTTCCTTCTCGGTAACCGTTTTTATGTTCGGCTCAATCTTTTTATACTCAAACGAGAAGTCAATATCGGAGGGTATTTCACGCACGCTTGACGTTCCCTTGACCGCGTATCTTCTTATATCGGCATTTGCCTCGACGGCTCCACCGTTCTTTATAAGACTGCACGGACCGTTTACGCAGGCATAGTCGCAGGAGTTGAGTTCAAGGAACATTCCCGAAAGATTTTCTATGTTTTCAAGGACCTCCTTGCACTTGGTAGTGCCGTCAACCGCCACGTATTCATAGCCTTTTGCAAGGCTCTCAAACGATTTTATTATTCCTCGGCTTATCGGGTAATATTTTGCCTTGTTTATCTCGTCACCACCGTCGCCCACCGAGGCAGAGGCTATTATGATACCTTTTTCACGGAGCATTTCGGCAAGGTCCTCAAAGGTGAGCACGCCGTCAACGATGCCGCTTTCGTGCGCCTCTCTTTTCTTGGCTATGCACGGAC
>CAMGRB010000119.1 GCA_946061315.1 uncultured Clostridia bacterium
AGTCGAACCATCAACCTGCTGATTACAAATCAGCTGCTCTGCCATTGAGCCACACCAGCACGGACCCTCGCGACGATATGTATTCTATCATACATTTTTTTATTTGTCAATATATAAATTTAATTTTCTGAAAATAATTTCGTGCCTTGTTTTTCCTCTCACGGTGTCAGAAAACGCGTGTAAATACGGGCGGAGAAGCCCGCCCGCAAGCAGTAACCGTACGGAATACTATGCCGCGCTGTTTGTGATAGCGATAGCAATGATTATATAAAGCACGTTGGCAACCGCTATTATCGCGTCTGTGGCTGTAAACGTTACAACCGAAACTTTAAGCTTGCCATCGGGCTTCAGCACAAGTGCAACTATGTTGAGAATCAAAGCCACGGCGGCAACGATAGCCGTGCCTATTCCGAAAATCACGAGCAGTACCGCGGAAATTGCTCCCCCGACAGCCTCTCCCGTCGTGGGATCAACGGTAAAATGAGATTGCAAAACACCCGTGAACAAGGCGGTTGAGTAAACGAGTCCTACAAGGGCTACCGCAGTTATTATTATTGAAATTATGTGTGGAACTTTGCTTTTGTTTTTCATATTTTTCTCCTCTTTTCAAAGAATTTATATAACTTTTCCGCACGATATCGGGTCTGTTACCATAACGGCGCAGGTGGGCGATGCGATGCCGAGATATACGTTATTAAAACCGCATTTGTCAAGCGCGTTCCTCGAGGCAAAAAACGCCGCCTCGGGTGTGTTGTTCTCACGGCTTAAGTGCGCAAGTGTAAAGTTTATTGTACCCGCATTTGCAAGAGCGCATACGAGCGATGCACAATCTTCGTTTGAAAGATGCCCGTTTTCCGAGAGTATTCTGCTCTTTAAGAAATCGGGATATCTGCCGTAAATGAGCATATCCCTGTCGTGATTTGACTCTACTATAACGTTTCGGCAACCGAAAAGGGATTCTTTTATCTCGCTTGTCACGTGCCCCATATCAGTTGCTATGCCGAGTGTATCGCCGTCGTCGGACGTTATTCTGTAGCCGACGTTTTGCACGCTGTCGTGCGGAATGGCAAAGGACGAAAGGTGCAAGGAGCCTATACTCTGTTCGTATTTTACACAATGCTCCACGGCGTTTTTCTGTATATACTTACTGCTCCTTGATATAAAATCGAGAGAGGGTGAGGTTATATGTATCGGGATCTGATATTTTTTCGATATTACCTCAAGCGCGCTTATGTGGTCGCTGTGCTCGTGCGTTACAAATATTGCGCTTATATTCTCGGTGGACGTTGCCACCGAGGCAAGCGACTTTTCGACCGAGAGGGCGCTTTTGCCCGCGTCGATGAGAATTTCGGTTTTTCCGTCCTTTACGTAGATGCAGTTACCGCCCGAGCCTGAAAAAAGGGTGTAGGCAGTTATCATAAAACCTTTATTGCTCCGTCGGCACGGATGCGGAGAACGTGGCAAGCACCCTCGCCGAACGCCTCGTCCATAACCTTTTTATATTTCTCCGTGTACTCGGTCGGCACAAACGCCTGCGTTGTGCCCGCAAAGCCGCCGCCGTGAACTCTGAACGCGCCGCCAACGTCCGCAAGCACGGACTCGGCAAGGCAAAGAGCCAAAGAAAGCCCCTGTTCCGACACGTTCTTTACCGTATAGACGTTTTGCAGGTACTTAAAGCTCGAATTTCCGGATTTCAAAACGTATTCAAAAAACGTCTTTATATCACCGCTTATGAGCGCATTTGCCTGCTTTTCAACTCTTACGTTTTCGTCAAAGAAGTGGAGGGAGCGCAAAATCGCACGGTCGCCGACCGCCTCGCGCAGCTCCTTTATATGCGAGAGGACGTCGCTCTTTTCTATTTCTCTTAAAACCTCTTTGCCAAAGAATTTTGCAACGGATTTCATCTCGGCGGGAACGGATGCGTAGTCCTCGTTAAGATCCGCGTGGTTGCCACCCGTATCGACTATGCAAAGGGAGTAGCCTGCGCCCGTTAAATCAAAGTCTATTTTCTTTATTTCGGGGCGGGACGTGTCTTTGAAATCTATGTAAACAACTCCGCCGACTGCACACGCGGTCTGGTCCATAAGTCCGCACGGCTTGCCGAAAAACCTGTTCTCCGCAAACTGCGCCATCTTTGCAATATCGGCATTGTCCGCTTTTCCGTCGTTATAGAGGTAGTTAAAGATATTTCCCACCATTACCTCAAATGCGGCAGAGGACGAAAGCCCCGAGCCTTTGAACACGTCGGAGGTCGTATAAGCAACATACCCGCCTGTTTTGAGCGATGCGTCGGAAAATGCCCTTGCCATACCTGCAACAAGCGATACGGACTTGAATTTGTGACACTCCCTCGGCTCTTTGTACTCATCGAGCACAACTACGTCCTCGTCAAAGCCCTTGCTTTTTATCCTTACCGTGCCGTCATCCGTTTTCGACGCTACGGCTATTATATCGAGGTCTATGGAGCCTGCAAGCACCTTGCCGTGATTGTGGTCGGTGTGGTTGCCCGAAATCTCGCTCCTGCCCGGAACGGAGAAAAGCGAAACCTCACGCTCACCGTATATCGACAAAAACTCCTCTGCGGCTTCCTCGTATCTCTTTTTCTGATACGCTATTTTGTCGGAGCCGTAAATCTCCGCAAGGCGAGCATCAAGGCCGCCGTCTTTTATAAAGTTCAAAAGTCCCGTTGTGTTCATTGTATATCTCCCGAATATTTTATATTTTTTGTGTTAAAAGCCTTCCACGTGTCTGTATTTATATCAAATATCGCACCCTGGCACTCAATATCGCCCTCGGCAAAATCGAATTTTGCCATCATCTTGGTGCGTAGCTTGTGTATGACCGCTTCCTTTTTTACTCCGAGGATACTGTCCGTCGCCCCGCACATACCGAGGTCGGTGATATAGCCGCACGAGGAGTCTATAATCTGCGCGTCGGCGGTCTGTACGTGCGTGTGCGTTCCGTAAATTACCGACACTTTGTCGGCAAAACTGTACGCTATCGCCTTTTTTTCGCCCGTTGCCTCCGCGTGTATATCGAGCACGGCAAAATCGTATTTTCCCTCGTTTCTTGCAAGGGAGCGCTCCACCGCCTCAAACGGAGAGCCGCACGCTTCCATAAACGCTTCACCGAGCACGTTCATAAAAAGTATCCGCACCCCGTCGGCGTCTATTATGCAGTCACCGTGACCGGGGTTTGAGTCGGGGTAATTAAGCGGACGCAGTATCCGATTTTCGTCGTCAAGATAGGAAAAAATGCTCGATTTGCGCCACACGTGGTTGCCCGTTGTTATAACGTCCGCCCCGTTTGCAAGCAGAAGCTCGGCACTCTCCCTGTCTATACCGTTTGGCTCCGCGCAGTTCTCCGCGTTTACGGCAACTGCGTTTACACCGTATTTTTTTCTTATACGCCAAAGCGTTTTTGCAACGTATTCGGCGCCCCTCGGTCCCACTATGTCGCCGAGAGCCAAAAGTCTGAATGCTTTCATTCTTTTTCCGTTTCTATGCTTTTCAGCCGTGTTTAATTGTATCTTCTCTTTAAGAGCTCGTGTTTCTCGTTCCAGAGCTTTTCGGAGAGGTCAACGTAATAGTTGTGCGGATTTTCAAAACGCAAAACCTCGTCCCACATAGAAGCAAGCTCCTCTTTGCATCTTTCCTTTATTTTATCTACCGACGGCGACTCATATACGCACTCGCCGTTTATAAATATCGGAACGAGGAGCTTCTTCACCGTAAAATCGGTCATTATCTTTCTTTTCCAGATATAATCCGGGTCGAAAAGCTCGTACGGCTCGCTCTCGTCTATCTCCTCGTCGTGCAGAGTTATAAGATCTGCCTCCGCCTTGCCCGTTTCCTTTGAGTAGAAGCGGTAAAGCGCCTTGAAATCGGGATTGGTTATCTTTGCGGCGTTTTCGCTTATCTTTATTTTCGGTATTATCTTTCCGTTTTCGTCCTCAACGGCACTCATCTTGTAAACGCAACCGAAAACGGGCTCGCTCTTCGAGGTTATCATTCTCTCACCGACGCCAAAGGCGTCAACCTCGGCACCCTGTATGAGAATATCCCTTATAATATATTCGTCAAGTGAGTTGGAAACGACTATTTTGCAATCGGTAAGCCCTGCGGCATCGAGCATCTTTCTCGCCTTTTTGGTAAGATAGGTTATATCGCCCGAGTCAAGCCTTATTGCCGTGTGTTTAAGTTCTTCCTCGGTAAGACATTCCTTAAACGCTTTTATGGCGTTTGGAATACCGCTTCCCAATGCGTTGTAGGTGTCTACAAGGAGCGTCGGGCTTTTCGGATATAACTTGCAATAAGTTACAAACGCCTCGTACTCCGTGTCAAACATCTGCACCCACGAGTGAGCCATGGTGCCCCCTGCGGGAACGCCGAACATTTTATCCGAAAGAGCGCAGGCGGTCGATGCACAACCTCCGATATATGCGGCTCTTGCGCCGTATATTGCGGCGTCCGGACCGTGCGCACGGCGCGAGCCGAACTCGGAAACGGGTCTGCCGTCTGCCGCCCTTACTATCCTCGACGCCTTGGTTGCAACAAGGCATTGGTGGTTGAGTATCAAAAGAATAAAGGTTTCCACAAACTGCGCCTCGGGAGCAGGTGCGCGCACCGTCAAAATCGGCTCGTGCGGGAAAATTACCGTTCCTTCCTCAACCGCGTAAATATCGCCGGTAAAACGAAAGGTTTTAAGATAATCAAGAAACTTTTCGTCAAAAATATTCTTTGAGCGAAGGTACTCTATATCGTCATCGTCAAACCTTATCGATTTGATATACTCTATTATCTGTTCAAGTCCTGCGGCAATGGCATATCCGCCGCCGTCGGGCACCTTTCTGAAAAAGACGTCGAAGTAGGAGATTTTATCCTTCATACCCGAGGCAAAATATCCTCTCGCCATCGTCATCTCGTAAAAATCGCATAAAAGCGTCAAGTGTCTGTCGCTTATATTCATTGAATTACCCCTTTATTTTAATTTCATCTTGAAATTTT
>CAMGRB010000120.1 GCA_946061315.1 uncultured Clostridia bacterium
CGACTATTCTCGTAGCCAGCGTCATAGCCTCGACATGGTCGTGCGTAACGTAAACGAACGTAGTTCCGACCTTCTGGTGTATCTTCGTAAGCTCGGTTCTCATCGTTGCACGGAGCTTTGCGTCAAGGTTTGAAAGCGGCTCGTCAAGCAAGAACACCTTCGGGTTTCTGACTATTGCACGTCCGAGTGCAACACGCTGCTTCTGACCTCCTGACATAGCCTTCGGCTTTCTGTCAAGAAGATTGGTTATACCGAGTATCCTTGCGGCTTCTTCAACACGACGCTTGATCTCCTCCTTCGGAGTCTTTCTTAATTTAAGACCGAACGCCATATTCTCGTAAACCGTCATATGAGGATAAAGCGCATAGTTCTGGAACACCATCGCAATATCTCTGTCCTTGGGCGCTATGTCGTTCATAAGCTTGTCACCTATGTAAAGCTCACCCTCGGTTATTTCCTCAAGTCCCGCTATCATACGGAGCGTGGTTGATTTTCCGCATCCGGAAGGTCCGACGAATATTATAAATTCCTTGTCCTTTATTTCAAGACAAAAGTCGGAAACTGCGGTGACCCCGCCCGGATATTTTTTGTAAATGTGTTTGAGTGACAGACTTGCCATCTTTTTTTCTCCTTGGCTTGTGGAATTAGATACTTTTAACGTATCTTAACATTATAATTATAACAGATAAGCGTATAAAAAGGAATAGTTTTTTTAACCAAAATTTTTACGCTTTTTTTGTGGAACTTGCACAAAAGAAGTTGATTTTGACCCGAAAATCAATCCGTTTCGGCGCAACGTATTTTATATCTTGTGAAACTTGCACAAAACGTCTTTTGATATAAAAATCAGATCTTCATCGTGAGCCCGATTCTTTTCTTATTAAGATCGACGCTCTTTATCTTTACGGTTATAATATCTCCGACGCTGACGACCTCGGACGGATGCTTTACAAACTTATCCGACATTTCGGAAACGTGAACGAGCCCGTCCTGGTGGACGCCTATATCGACGAATGCGCCGAAGTCTATGACGTTGCGCACCGTTCCCGTCATAACCATGCCCTCTTTGAGATCCTCCATACCGAGCACGTCGTCACGGAGTATCGGCTGGGGGAGCGAATCACGAACGTCGCGTCCCGGCTTTTCAAGCTCGCCTATTATATCAAGAAGCGTCGGCTCACCGACAGAAAGCTCCTCGGCAAGCTTTTTGGTGCCGTACTTTGCCGTCTTGCTCCTTATGTCTTTAAGTCCCGTGCCTACGTCCTCGGCAGAATAACCGAACTTTTCAAGAAGCGCCTTTGCCGCATCGTAGGACTCGGGGTGAACGCCAGTATTGTCAAGTATCTCGTCAGAGTCGGGAACTCTTAAAAAGCCTGCGCACTGCTCGTATGCCTTATCACCTATCTTGGGGACCTTCTTTATCTGATCTCTCTTTGTAAACTCTCCGTTTTCCTCGCGGTATTTTACTATATTCTTTGCGGATGCGAGGTTTATACCCGAAATGTAGGAAAGGAGCGAGTAAGAAGCGGTATTTATATCTACTCCGACGCTGTTTACGCAGTCCTCGACGACACCGCCGAGCGCCTCGTCAAGACGCGCCTGCTTCATATCGTGTTGGTACTGACCGACGCCTATGGACTTCGGGTCTATCTTGACAAGCTCCGCCAAAGGATCCTGAAGTCTTCTTGCTATCGATACGGCGGAACGCTGGGTTACGTCAAAATCGGGAAATTCCTCCGCACCGAGCTTTGAAGCCGAGTAAACGGAAGCACCCGCCTCGCTTACCATAATGTATTTCTTGTCCGAATATTTTTCGTCCTTTGCAAGATCTTTAAGAACGCCCGCTATGAATATCTCGCTCTCCTTGGATGCCGTGCCGTTGCCTATTGCAACAACGTCAACGCCGTACTTCTTTATAAGCGACGATACTATCTTTGCCGAGCCTTCTATATCTTCCTTCGGCTTTGTCGGATATATGACCGCCGTGGTTATGACCTTACCCGTTTTATCAACGACGGCAAGCTTACAACCCGTTCTGTAACCGGGGTCGTAGCCGAGCACGGTCTTGCCCTTTAAGGGAGCCTGCATAAGAAGATGCTTCAAGTTATCCGAGAAAAGCTTTATCGCTCCCTCGCTTGCATCGTCGAAAAGTGCGGCACGTATCTCTCTTTCGACCGACGGAGCTATAAGTCTGTCATAGCTGTCGACTATTGCGGAGGCGATATAGTCTTTTGCGGGGCTCTTTGTTTCCGTTATCACCTGCGAGAAAAGATAGTTGAGAATTATCTCGCTGTCTATCTCGACGGTGACCTTGAGAAATTCCTCTTTTTCGCCTCTGTTTATGGCGAGCACTCTGTGACCGGGGATTTTCTTTATGCTCTCTTTGTAATCATAATATGAACTGTAAACGGAATCCTCGTCCTTTGCCTGCTTTGACACTATGGTGCCATTGTCGTGGGTGAGCGCCCTTATCGCCTTTCTGTATTCCGCATTGTCGGAAATATCCTCGGCTATTATGTCCTTGGCTCCGTTTATTGCGTCCTCGGCGGTGGCAACGCCCTTTTCCTCGTCTACGTACTCGGCGGCAATTTCCTCTATACTCTTATCGTAAGACTTTCTCTGCTCCATAAGAAGAGTTGCAAGAGGTTCAAGCCCTCTTTCTCTTGCCACGGAGGCTCTGGTCTTTCTTTTCGGCTTGAACGGACGGTAAATATCCTCTATTTCGGTAAGTATCTTTGCGTTGGCAAGAGCTGCCTCTATCTCGGGGGTGAGCTTGCCCTGCCCGTCAATAAGCGCGCGGACCTCCTCTTTCCTCTGCTCGAGAGAGCGCAGATATTTAAGTCTTTCGTCAAGATCACGAAGTACGGTATCGTCAAGAGAGCCCGTTACCTCTTTTCTGTACCTCGCTATAAAGGGTATGGTATTTCCGTCGTCTATAAGTCCGACCGTTGCCTCGACCTGACTTACCTTGAGGTTGAATTCTTTGGCAAGTTCGTTTATTATGTTCATTTCTTCACCTTTAATCAATCAAATCTTTTATGTAATAAGCGTTGGTATGTGCGTTTCTTCCGTACTTGTCCCGCACGGTTATTCTGAAAAATACGTTCTCGGGGCAAAGGTCAAACTCCGCGTGGGTTATGTTTTCTCCGATATACGGTCTGAAAGTCCTTCCTATCTCGTTTATGTAAACGGCGGACGCCTCCGAGCAGTCGATTTTAACCTTTCCGTCCTCGACGTAGAGCGCGTGTATTCTCGGCCCTGCCGTGCAGTAGAAGTTGCCCTCCTCCATAGCCTTTATTATCTTGTCGTATTTAAGCTCGTCGGCGCCTATCATGGTGGAGCCGCCGAAGGATTGTACAAGGGATTTGCCGGGATTGTGGTTATCGTCACCCATAGAGCAATAGAGCATCATACCCGAGCGGAGCATATCGTCGTAAACGTATGAAGCCTCCTCGACACCCGTTTCAAGTTCGGTTGCGTAGTTGAGTATTTCAAGCGACCACAGTCCTTTGAGATTAAGATACTCGTCCCTCGTGTTGAGCGACCAATACGGGTGATTGTACTGTACTAAAAAGCCCGCGTCGTTTGAGCGTTTTATCAACTCGTTTATGCTCTTTATCGTGTATTCTCTCTTAAAATTGTCGCACTTTAACGAAGCGGCGTATTTATTTGAAGCACCGCCCCAGAGGCAGTTTACGTCGGTTGCCGGTTGGAACGTGTTGTGCTGATCCTTTGCAAACAGATTGAAGTGCATAGTCTTTGAGTATTGCCAATCTCCCTCTTTTCCCTTCGGCACAAGTGCGGGATATTTCGGTGTCATTTCTCCTACCGAATACTCCACCGCGGTAAGAGTGAGAAATTCATCGTCGTCAAGATCGGAGTGATCTGCCAATATCTCGTGGTCGGATATGGCGAGAATTGAATAGCCCTCTTTTTTGTATGCCTCTTTGAGCTCCTCGGGGGTCATTTGGCCGTCCGATATAACGGAGTGGCAATGCAGATTTGCCCTGTACCAGTTGCAGTCCTCTTTAAGCAAAAATTTCTTCATATATTTATATTACTCCTTACCTGAAAGCTCTCGCTTTCCGAAAATTTTTTCTTCTTCGTCGGGGGTAAGATACCTCCAATCTCCCCTGCCGAGATTTTTATCAAGCATAACTCCGCCGAACGATATGCGCTCAAGATACGTTATTTTGTTCCCGACGGACTCCGCCATTCTCTTTATCTGGTGATACTTGCCCTCGGTAAGCTCTATTACTCCGCCGTCATCATCAAGCGTTATTTTGCACGGCTTTGTGACGTACCCGCCGATATCCGTGCCGCCCTCGAGCTTTTTCACGTCTTTATCGGTGAGGGGCGAGCACGTTTTGAAGCGGTATAGCTTCGGCACGTGGTGCTTCGGTGAGAGCACCCTGTGCGCTCCCTCTCCGTCGTTTGTTAAAATCATAAGTCCGAGCGTATTTTTGTCAAGCCTGCCGCACGGAAAAAGCTCCATACGGGAAAGCGGCTCGGGCAACAGGTCCAAAACGGTTTTCTCCCGTCCGTCCTCCGTTGCGCTGACGTACCCCTCGGGCTTGTTGAGCATAACGTAGATAAACCTTTTATAAATGACGTCGGAGCCGCAAAAAGTTATTTTATCTCTCTCGGGATCGATTTGCATATCACCCTTGTTTGCGGTGACGCCGTTTACCGTTACCTTGCCCGCTTTTATGAGTTTTGAGCTCTCGCTTCTCGTGGCGGTTTTGGTGACGGAAAGAAATTTGTCAAGACGCATAAAAGCCCTCACTTTCTTTCTATAAAGTATATCACATTTTTTGTCGGTTGTAAATAATTATTTTGACTGTTTTTCGCTTTTGTAAAGCAGTGTGTCAAAAATAAATGTTTTTTTGCGGAAAATGTTGATTTTGCTCCTCGGATAGTTTATAATGTAATAAGAAAATTTTATTTAAGGAGATATTCATATGGCACTCCTGC
>CAMGRB010000121.1 GCA_946061315.1 uncultured Clostridia bacterium
CGTGCTGATACGGGCTCATAGTGCCGGGGTCAACGTTTATGTAAGGGTCGAGCTTTTGTGCCGCAACCTTAAGTCCCCTTGATTTGAGAAGCCTTCCGAGCGAAGCCGCCGTAATTCCTTTTCCAAGACCCGATACAACGCCTCCCGTGACGAAAATATACTTTGTGTCATTCATAACGTTACCCTCCGATATAATCCGAAAAAATTATTAAAACAAAAATAAGGCGTCCTCGAAAAACGGGATAAATCGCCCGTTAACGTGAACGCCTTTGTTCAATTTATTTTAATACATATGAGCGTATTTGTCAAGATATTTTGACAAAATTTTTAATATCAGTTTTGCAAAAAATATGCGAAAAAACTTTGCGACTTTTTACAGCAAAGAAAACGAGGTCACACCTTTTGTGCAACCTCATCGTTAATACTCATTTAGAACAGTATAAATATATTGGCAAAAGTTGAACAAATTTAATAGGTCATATCAAATTTTAAATCGTATAACCGATTTTGTTGATACCGATAACACCACGACGCAAGAACTTTATGTCGATTGTTTCGTAGTTTGTATAGTTGATGTTAGCAGAGGATAGTGCAACATTCTTTATGGGAGTTCTCGACACTTCCGATTTTGAAATTGGAATGAGATCGACACCGAGTTCCAACAAAACTTCTTCGGGCAACTCATAGTTCTGTTCAACAAGGCCAAAACAAGTAAAGCCGCTATCAATGCAGAAAGAAATCAATTTGCGCTTGCCAATGTTATATACAACAGCACACGCTGAACCTACAAGGCTTCCAATTAAATATCCCACCACGGGAAGTTGGAATCCTAATGCTTGTCCAATAATGCCTCCTATCTTCGTTCCCATAACAAATCCCGCAGAAACGACAATACTATCGGCAAAAGCCGCGCCCATAGCCTTTGGAGTCATTTTACCTGCCGCTACAAGCAAGCTATTCTTTATGGTTTCAAGAACAACCGCAACAACGGTTCCAAGCATTGTAGGATTGATAGATTTAAGCGCTCCACCTAACAATCCTTTCTCGCACATAATTAACACCGAGCAGGAAATCGAACCTCTCAAAAATCCTTCTGCTCCCGAAGAAATAGCCTTTTTACCCATTTCCTTAAGGTGCTGAAGATTGATTTGCTTGTTTTTTATGAGATAATCTATGGCTTTATATATTTCGGGGGCGAGTTGTATTGCTATAGTAAGTGCCGCCGTAGTTAGTCCCGCTTTTGCGGCTTGTTTTATTAGGTATTCTGTTTTTATTGCGCTATTTACATTTTCACCGTATTTGTCAGTTGAAAACTCATCGTTTTTCAAGTCGCGCGCCATTTGTAAATCGTCTTTTTTGGAAAGCGGTTTTGACTCTATCTCGCCATCGGTTATACGATCAGTGAAATGGTCGTGGGCTTCTTGATAGGATGCCGCAATCTCGGGACGAGTGCCTTCGTTTGACAATGCACGTTTTTGAGCAGTAGAAAGGGCTTCTTCCATATGATCTGAAGGTATTAAACGTTCTTGCCCGTGGTACTTGGCTTGCCCCATTTCGTGTGAATATGCAGCTTGCGCAACAGCGCTCTTTTCACCCGTTGACATATACTTTGAACTATAATCTATTGTTGACGCCCCTGTATCAATACGTACGTCAACCGAAGCATAGTCGGTGCTTCCAAGCGTGCTTGCTCTTGAAATAGAGCCTGCTGCAACTGCATCCACATTAAATGTACCTGCGTGCCAATGCTCCGCAATATACCCACCAAGCACAGCATCAGATTGATTGCTTTTCAACTTTAGAATATCAAGTGTAAGATCTTCTATTGCTTTTTCAACTTGTGCAACATATTGTGATCCTGCTTGAACGGCAACATCTGCACCTATAAGATGGGCGGAAAAATCCCATCCTTTTTGCATATCGCTTTTATTCTGCATAGTTAACCTCTATTATGCCCGCATAAATCTTTCGAGATCTTTGTTGTAAAGATTTATGATGCCAAAGAGTAACATTTGTTGCTTGACAAGCTTTTTATTGCTAAAGGCATTCTTTGTTGCAAGCGCAATATTAGTTCCAAGCGCCACAAGAGCTGTCCAAAATCCGTTTTTGCCGGGTGCAGGTTTTACGGACACTCCGTAAGTTTCAGTTAAACCCGATTTGAGCGACTTGGGAACGGGCAACGCACGGAGTTGTTCTAAAAATGCTTTGTAAGACTCTTCATCATCAAGTGCCTTGGGTTCAATCCAAATAATTGCTTGGTTTCCTGCCCAACCATACTTAACACCATATTGATCAAAAACAATATCAATCACAGGAATCAACCTGTCGGTGCCTTTAATTCCACCGAGAAACAGCACTTTATTATTGATATTACCCTTTTCCTTTTGCTTAAGCCAAATTTTTTCAGTCCACGCTACAATCTGAACACTACCATCTTTTGTGCCAATGGCGGTTTCAGAATCGCAATCGTCTTTTGTTTCAACCAACTTTTTAAGTTGATTTACATGTAATTCATCCTTATATACAACTATGAGCGTTTGTGGTTCGTAGAAATTCATAATGATACCTCCTGCTAAACGCCAATAAAAACTATTAGATTATTATAGCATAAATGGCAAGGCATTTCAATATTTTTTGCAAACAGTTCACTCACCATTTGACAAAATTTTTAATATCAGTTTTCATAAGTTCTTATAAGTCTTACGCAAATATCGCGTTTGCTCTGTCGCATATCCATAGCTTGCTTCTCGATAAGGCGGTGCGCCTCCGCCTCCGAAACTCCGAGATTTTGTATAAGAAGCCACTTTGCGCGGTTTACAAGGCGAATTTCTTCCATCTTGTTGAGTAAGCTCTCGTTTTTCTTTTCGGCGCGAAGCAGTCTTGCCCGTGTCGCAAGGCACAGTCTTGACGCAGAGTAGACAAGCGATGCGTTTGTCGGCTTTGAAACCGTGAAAATTCCAAGCTCCTCAAGTCCGCACGATACCTGGTCGAAAATATCGCTCTTTATAAGCATCATAACTCCCGAGTAGGTGTCGTTTGCAACGTCGGCGGCAAAAGAAGTTCCGAACTCGTCTTTAAGCGGTGCGTTTATCACCACGATATCATATTCCGTCTGTGCCATTCGCCGCTTTGCCTCTCCGGCGTTGTTGGCTACGCACGGAGGCTCGAACAGCGGAGGAGAGAATATCCCGAGAAGGTATTCGGCACCCTTTTCCGAGCCGGACACTATAAGAACTTTTACAGGTTCTTTTTCTATCATTCTCTACCTCTTTATATAATTTTGTAGGCTTTAAGTATATTTTCGGGAAGATGCGACTTCACAAAATCGCTCTCTTTCGATATTTTTCTTGCTTCTTCAAGCGAAGCGGGCAATTTTTTGAAGCTGCTTTGCATCTTGCCCACCGAATATTCCTCCGGCAGAGCAAGGGAGCGATTTATACCGTCAAGCCCCGCGTATATAAGAAGCGCGTAAATTATATACGGGTTTGAAGAAGCGTCCGCGTTTCTTATCTCAAACCTCTCGTATTCACCCGTGGCGGCGGGTATTCTTATGCACTGCGTTCTGTCATAGTGCGACCAGCCGACAACCGACGGCGCTTTCATTATACCGAGCCTTTTGTACGAATCCTCGACGGGATTTGTAAAAGCGGTAATTTCGGCAAGATGCTCCATTATGCCCGCCATAAAATGCTCGTAGGCAACGTTTTCCCCCATCAGATTTTTTACCGACACATTTATGTGCATACCGTTTCCACTCTCGTTTTCAAGAGGCTTCGGAGAGAAGTCTGCAAAAAGACCGTTTTGCGCGGCTATCGTTCTTACCACGCTTGCAAACGTCACCGCGTCGTCAGCTGCGCAAAGCGCGTCGGAAAAGCGGAAATCTATCTCGTTTTGCCCGGGACCCTCCTCGTGATGAGAGGTTTCGGGAACTATACCCATATGCTCAAGCGAGAGGCATATCTCTCTCCGTATGTTTTCGCATTTGTCAAGAGGGGCTATGTCCATATATCTCGCGCGGTCGTACGGCTCGGTGGTTCTTACGCCGTTTTCGTCCGTTTTGAAAAGGTAAAATTCAAATTCAGTACCTATATTTACCGTAATGCCGTTCTTTTTTGCTTCCTTTACCGCACACTCAAGAATGTATCTCGGGCAAGCGGCGTAAGGCGTTTTGTCGGGATTTTCAATATCGCAGAACATACGCACCACCTTGCCGTGAGAGGGACGCCACGGGAGCACCGAGAGCGTTGAGGGATTGGGGCGGAGGAACAAATCGGACTTATTCACCGTTGAAAAGCCCTCTATTGCCGAGCCGTCAAAGGAAATTCCCGCATCAAAGGCTCTTTCTATCTCCCCGGCAAGCACCGAAATATTTTTTTGATTGCCGAGAGCGTCAACGAACGCCAGACGTACGAATTTTACGTCCTCCGAGCGCACGTATTCTATAACCTCGTCTTTTGTGTAGAGCATAAAAACCTCCGAAAAACAAAAATCGGTAACGGCACCGTCAAAAAAGCATACTTTATAATTAGTATCGGTCCGTCCGTTAAGACAATTATATAATCAAGACGCTTTTGTGTCAAGAAAAAATTTTCGGAAAATTTCAAAAAAGGTATTGACAAACGGAACAAAAGGGGTTATAATGCAACCATAGATGACAAAGGCGTCGCAGAATTTCCATGCTGCGACGCTTTTCTCATAATAAACTCATCGGTGATAAGGAGAAAGTATATGAGTAACGTATCAGAGATTTTCGGCTCAATGGTATTTAACGACGAGGTTATGAAACAGCGTCTTCCGAAGGACGTTTACAAGTCGATACAGAATACCATAAAAAACGGCAAGCATCTTGATCTTACGGCGGCAAACGTCGTTGCGAACGCAATGAAGGATTGGGCAATAGAGAAGGGGGCAACGCACTACACGCATTGGTTCCAGCCTATGACGGGAATAACTGCGGAGAAGCACGACAGCTT
>CAMGRB010000122.1 GCA_946061315.1 uncultured Clostridia bacterium
GGGGGGAACCCCGAGGTAAAGAAACATCTTGAAAATCTCGGCTTTGTTTGCGGGTCAACGGTGACGGTGATAAACGCCATAGGGGGTAACGTAATAGTAAGCGTCAAGGAATCGCGCATAGCCATAAGTCGTGAAATGGCGCAGAAGATAATGATATGATAAAATATAAGGGGGTGGTTATATGAAAACATTGAAGCAGGCAAAAATAGGAGATACGGTAAAGGTGGTAAAGCTAAACGGCGAGGGCGCCGTCAAGCGCAGGCTATATGCTCTTTAAGCCATATAGGGAAGCCGAAAAACTTAAAACCCGATATGAAATATATGAATTGGCAAACTGCGGTTATATGCGTCGTCCTCGCCTTTATAGTGGGGCTCGTCATATTCTTTATGATAAGAAACAAAAGAAAAGGGAAGTCTTTTTGCGGTTGCGGCTGCTCCGAGTGCGCCCTGAAAGACAAGTGCCACCCACAAAAACACTAAAAAATTCCCCGACGGAAACCCCGTCGGGGAGATTTTTATATTCTGTCTTTTATTTCGGTGGTTATCTTTGCAATAAACTCGTCGGGGGTCATTGTCACGGTGGAGCCATCTCTTGAACGGATCGAAACAAGACCTTCCTCCGCTTCCTTCTGACCGATAATTACCATATAGGGCACACGGTCAACGGTCTGCGCCTCTCTTATCATATAGCCGATCTTTTCGTTTCTTTCGTCAATTTCGCATCTTATCTTTGCGTCGCGGAGCATACCGTATATCTTGTGAGCGTATTCGGAGCTCTTTTCGGAAACGAGAAGAACCTTTGCCTGAACGGGCGCGAGCCAGGTCGGGAACTTGCCTGCAAAATGCTCGGTAAGAATACCTATAAAACGCTCAATCGAGCCGAAGCATACGCGGTGTATCATTATCGGGCGTTGCTTTTCGTTGTTTTCGTCCGTGTATTCAAGACCGAAGTTAAGAGGCATCTGGAAGTCAAGCTGAATTGTACCGCATTGCCACGTTCTTCCGAGGCTGTCTTCAAGGTGGAAGTCTATTTTAGGACCGTAGAAAGCACCGTCGCCCTCGTTTACTATATAGTCAAGACCGAGCTTTTCAAGTGCGTTTTTAAGACCGTTCGTTGCGGCCTCCCAGTCCTCGTCGCTTCCCATACTGTCCTCGGGGCGCGTTGAGAGCTCTATGAAATACTTGAAGCCGAACTTCTCGTAAACCTCGTTTATAAGATGAACAACACCCATTATTTCATCGGTTATCTGATCCTTGCGCATAAATATGTGGGCATCGTCCTGCGTGAAGCAACGGACTCTGAAAAGACCGTGCAACGCGCCTTTTAACTCGTGGCGGTGAACAAGGCCGAGCTCGCCCACGCGCATGGGCAGGTCACGGTAGCTGTGCGGGCGGCTTTTATATACCATAACTCCGCCGGGGCAGTTCATCGGCTTTATGCAATAGGTTTCGTCATCGATTATGGTCGAGTACATATTGTCCTTGTAGTGATCCCAGTGACCGCTTGTTTCCCAGAGCTTTCTGTTCATTATCAGAGGGGTGGACACCTCAACGTAGTTGTCACGGGTGTGGATATCTCTCCAATAATCTATAAGGGCGTTTTTGAGTGCCATTCCTTTCGGAAGGAAGAACGGGAAGCCGGGGCCCTCCTCGCAAATCATAAACAGACCCATTTCCTTGCCTATCTTGCGGTGGTCTCTCTTTTCTGCCTCCTCGAGAAGCTTCATATAAGCGTCAAGCTCGTCCTGGGTAGAGAAGGCTACGCCGTTTATTCTCGTGAGCATCTTGTTGTTCTTGTCGTTTTTCCAGTAAGCGCCCGACTGTTGCGTTACCTTGAACGCTTTAAGAGCCTTCGTGTAGCAAAGGTGAGGACCTACGCACATATCGACGTATTCGCCCTGCTTGTAAAAGCTTATAACGGCGTCCTCGGCAAGATCGCCTATATGCTCAACCTTGTATTTCTCGCCTCTTTCCTCCATAAAGGCAACGGCTTCGCTCCTTGAAAGGATAAAAGGCTTTATGGGGAGGTTTTCCTTTACTATTTTGCGCATTTCCGCCTCTATTGCGGAAAGGTCCTCGTCAGTCAGCTTGCGCTCGCCGAGATCGACGTCATAATAAAATCCCTTTTCCGTAGCGGGTCCGTAGGCAAACATAGACTCGGGATAAAGTCTTTTTATAGCCTGCGCCATTACGTGCGCCGCGGTATGACGGATTACGTGAAGCTCCTCCGCCTTGTCCTCGCACTCTCTGACGGTGCCGTCGTTCATAATAATCTTCATATAAAATCCTCCTTGAAATTTACAAAAATAAAAACCCTTAACGCCAAAACGGCATTAAGGGTGCATTAAACACGGTCCCACCTTAAATTTAACTCAAACCTTTAACGCAGGGAATACGGCAGAACTTTTTTGCGTCCTGCAGCTCGGGAGTGGTCTTCACAGTTACTCTCATAAGAAAATCGCACCGTATATTTCTCTCTCTGAAAATCGGGTAAAAGCTACTCTTTCCGTCAAAGCCGATATTTATTTACGCCAAGCGGCGTACTTTTTCAATATTATAGCACCGTGGCGACACGTTGTCAAGGAAAAAATCAAATAAAATGACTTCTTATGAACTTTTATTGACAAAAAAGAAGTATTGTGATAAAATAATCGGGAAAGGAAGTGTGAATATGGAGAAAAAACTCTATTTCATAATAGCGCTTGCACATCTTGCCGTGCCGATATCGCTTCTCACCCCCATAATAACCATAACGGAAACAAAGGTGGGTATGGGGGGAGCTATTGACGTTGAGATGTACAACATAAACTTTTTTCAATATTTTCTCTACGACATATACTCAACGTTAGCCATATTTATGCTCATTTTTTCGGTTGTCGAATTGCTTGGCGCAGTAAACGGATTTTATGCCGCTTTTACAAAAAAACCGAACCACGTGTCGTATAAAGCCTCTTTTTACCTCGGCTTTTCATCTGCGGTCATGGCGGCATTGCAGTCCGGCTCAAAGTCGTATCTGTTCTTTTTCATCTGCGTTGTATCGTTTCTTGTAATTTCTTTCTGTTCGATAAAACTGATGAAATCCGATGGCAAATAAGATTTTTTGAAATTTGCTCTTGACAAACCGCTTATATTATGATAATATTTTAACAATCACAGCAAAGGCGCTATGAATTTTTTCATTGCGCCTTTTTTGTTTTTTCGGAGGAAATTATGAAAAGACTTCAAAAAGGACTTTACGATTCCGCATACGAACACGACGCCTGCGGTATAGGTGCCGTTGTGTCGATAAACGGAGAAAAGAGCCATAAGGTCGTTGACGACGCACTTAAAATAGTAGAAAAGCTCGAGCACCGTGCCGGTAAGGACGCAAGCGGAGAAACCGGTGACGGCGTCGGAATAATGATACAGATTCCCCACGAATTTTTTGCGCGTATAACCAAGGAAATGAACTTTTCGATAGGAAAAGAGAGGGAATACGGCGTCGGGATGTTCTTTTTCTCCCCCGACACGTTAAAGAGAAACCAGGCAAAAAAGATGTTCGAGGTCATAGCAGAGAAGGAGGGGCTTAAATTTCTCGGCTGGCGTAAGGTGCCCACCGCGCCGTCCGTTCTCGGCAACAAGGCAAGGGATTGTATGCCCTCGGTTTATCAATGCTTCGTAAAAAGACCGATAAACGTAAAGGACGACCTCGAATTTGACAGGCGTCTTTACATAGCGCGCAGAGAGTTTGAACACAGCGACGACGATACGTACGTCGTATCTTTGTCGTGCCGCACGATAGTTTATAAGGGTATGTTCCTTGTAGGACAGCTTCGTAAATTTTATCCCGACCTTCAGAGCGAGGACTGCACAAGCGCAATAGCTCTCGTTCACTCCCGTTTTTCGACCAATACCAATCCGAGCTGGGAAAGAGCGCATCCTAACAGATTTATCCTTCATAACGGAGAAATAAACACAATAAGGGGCAACGTCGACAGAATGCTCGCAAGAGAGGAAACTATGTACTCAACGGTTATATCCTCCGCAGATATGGATAAAATCCTGCCCGTTGTCGATATAAGCGGGTCCGATTCCGCTATGCTTGACAATACCATAGAATTTCTCGTTATGAACGGCGTTGAGCTTCCGCTTGCCATGATGATGGTTATTCCTGAGCCGTGGCGCAACGACAAGCAGATGGACTCAAAAAAGAGAGATCTTTACGAGTATTACTCCACGATGATGGAGCCGTGGGACGGCCCTGCCTCCATACTTTTCTCCGACGGTGACGTCGTCGGCGCAACGCTTGACAGAAACGGGCTCCGTCCGTCGAGATACTACGTCACGAGCGACGGTTATCTTATACTTTCCTCCGAGGTCGGCGTTCTCGATATAGACGACGCAAAAATAGTACAAAAATCGCGTCTTAAACCGGGCAAAATGCTCCTTGTCGATACCAAAAAGAAAAGAATTATCTCCGACGAGGAGTTAAAGAGCACCTACGCTTCAAGAAAGCCCTACGGCGAGTGGCTCGACAGATACCTTGTAAGGCTCTCCTCCCTCAAAATACCGAATCACAAGGGCGAGAGATACACGCAAAAAGAACGTGACAGAATGTATAAGGCGTTCGGCTATTCCTACGAGGAAATAAAAAATTCTATTCTTCCGATGGCATTAAACGGAGCAGAGCCTACTTCCGCTATGGGAATAGATATTCCTCTGGCGGTACTCTCCGACAAGCATCAACCGCTTTTCAACTACTTCAAACAGATATTCGCGCAGGTAACAAACCCGCCGATAGACGCAATAAGAGAGGAGATAGTGACCGATACGACGGTCTATCTCGGAAGCGACGGAAACCTGCTTGACGACAAGCCCGAAAACTGCAACGTGATAGCGATAAGAAACCCGATACTGACAACCGTCCCAGATGGAAATCGGCTTGAGCTCCACATCACAGCTGTCGCGGAAAAGGCCGTAT
>CAMGRB010000123.1 GCA_946061315.1 uncultured Clostridia bacterium
AATGCACTCCGAATATAACGAGAATTTCCCATACTGCTCCGACTATAATACCCGCGATAACGGGGCTCAAATTGTAAAGGAAGTTATACGCTCCGCCTATTGCACCTCCGATAAGATTTCCGATAGGACCGAACACGAGGAGCGTAAGCGGTACCATAATCGTAATTGTGAACATAGCGGAGAAAAGGCTCCGTATAACAATCGGTAATATCTTATTGAAAAATCTCTCAACGTACGAGGCTATCCATATTGATATAATGATAGGAATAACCGTTGACGTGTAGCTTAAAAGCTGTACGGGAATACCAAGGAAGGTGATGCTCTCGCCCGCATTTACCATAGCGATATAATCGGGACATACGAGCGCGCACGCAATAACGACCGCAACAAAGGTATTGACCCCAAATTTTTTAGATGCCGTAATGGCTATAAGGACGGGCAAAAAGGTAAATGCCGTCCACGATATAAAGTTGAGTATTCTGTAAGTTCCCCCGTTTGTATCAACCGCATTTAATGCGACGAAAATACCGAGAATACCTTGCAGAATACCGCACGCGGCAAGCGTGTACAAAAAGGGAGCGAATATGCTCGAAATTATATCTATAATCTTGCCGAAAACTCCTGTTTTTTTGTTTGACGTACCGCCGTTTTTGCCGTCCGCGGTAATCATTTGAGTAACGAAGTTGTAGGCGTCTTTTACGTGGTTGCCGATAACTACCTGGAACTGACCCCCTGCCGATACGGTGGTGATGACACCGGGAATTTTAGCTACCTTGTCCTTGTTTACGCGCGATTCGTCTTTGAGGATAAAACGCAGTCTTGTCGCACAATGGGAAACGTTTGATATATTTTCGTCCCCGCCAAGCTCATAAACAAGCATCTCGGCAGTTTTGTGATAATCAATTGCCATTTTGAAATTCCTTTCGTAAATTCTGAATTTCAGGTTAACCCGAAAATTCGGTTAACTTGCAATTTTATTATGTACCGTTTTGAGAAAAATAAATGAAATTTTCTTTTTTCAAGCTCATTTTTTGAAAAAGCGATTGAAAACAAAAAGCATCCCGCTTTTAACGAGATGCTTTGAAACTGTAATTTAATTTGCACAAAACCAAGTAAAACGCCGGCAAGGACTTTATACGCCCGCAGGGAATTTCACACGACGTAAGGAGTATTTCACCCACCCGCAAGGGTGGATTTAACTGAAAAAAGCACGCAAAAGCGTGCTTTTTTCTATGGGGTGGATAGTGAGATTCGAACCCACGGCCTTCAGAGCCACAATCTGACGCTCTAACCAGCTGAGCTATACCCACCAAAGAACTCTCTCCCAAAGGAGAGTATATAGCTCTGCCATTTCGGCAGAGCCCCACACCGCAAAAGCGGTTTGGCGTACCTGGAGGGATTCGAACCCCCGACCTACTGCTTAGAAGGCAGTTGCTCTATCCGACTGAGCTACAGGTACAGAATGCAAAAAAATGGAGCGAGTGATGGGAATCGAACCCACGCAACCAGCTTGGAAGGCTGGAATTCTACCATTGAACTACACTCGCAAATCAATTATTTTGTTTTTGCTTTAATATAATACCATACGCAAACTGCTTTGTCAATAGCAAAGTTTAATTTTTTTCAAAAAAATTTCCGCGCTTAAAACGCGAAAAAAGCGCAAAATAACAGTATGAAGAAATTTATTGTTTTTGTATTTAGCGCATTTTTGGTTTTGCTCCCGCTTGCACTTTATTCCGCAAATAAAACCGATTCTTATGAAACCGCGACGACTTCGGAGGCCAAGCATCACGAGGAAAAAATAAGCTTTCTGGCGGTGGGTGACAATATAGTCCACTCGGCAGTATTTACGGACGCAAAAGGCGAGGGTGGCTACGACTTTTCAAAAATGTATTCGCACGTAGAAGATAAAATATCCTCGGCGGATATAGCCTTTATAAATCAGGAAACGGTATCGGGTGGCAAGGAGGCAAGCGGCTATCCGCTTTTTTGCACTCCCGATGAAATGGCAAACGACCTTATAAAAGTCGGCTTTGACGTTGTAAATATCGCAAACAATCATATGCTTGATATGGACATAGGCGGGCTTTCTCACGCAATAGATCTTTGGGGGAGTAAGGACGTTTTGATGATAGGCGGTTATATGAGCGAGGCGGACTCACAAATACCGAGAAAGATACGCAAGGGAGATATAGAGGTATCGTTCCTTTCTTATACCTACGGTACAAACGTTGAGCCGGGCGAAAACTTTCCCTTTTATATTCCGTATATAAACGAGAAAAAAATGGAGCGCAATATAAAAAACGCCGCCGGGATATCCGATTTTGTTATCGTGTCGGTACATTGGGGAGAGGAAAATTCAAAAGAGCCGACAAAGGAGCAAAGGCAGCTTGCCGAAAAAATGGCGGCGTGGGGTGCGGACGTTATAATCGGGCATCATTCTCACACGTTGCAATCGGTTGAAACCATTGAGGCACGGGGCAAAAAGACGCTTGTTGCATATTCGCTCGGCAATTTTTTGTCGGCGCAGACAAAAGCGCAAAACCTCGTCGGCGGTATTCTCGGCTTTGATATTGTAAAAGACGAAAAAGGCACACGGTGGGAAAACGTATCTCTTACTCCCACCGTATGCCATTACGGTTATGCCTCCTCGCCCGATATCAGTACAAGAGGAAATATAGCGATATATCCGCTATCACAATATACTGCGGAGCTTTGTGCCGACCACGGCGCAAACGCCTACGGCAAAGTAACACTCGATATGCTTTATGGCTGCGCCGCCGCTTTTACGCTCGATAAACGCGCATATTCTAAATAATTATATAAATGCTCATATGCACATATTAGCAATAATTTACTTTATTATTACGGCATAGGAGCCCATTTGGGCAAATCTCATCTCGAAAAGGTCCTTGTCTATTATAAACGTAGTTCCCGCCGGGTTTGAAAGCGTCACCGTGTTCTTTGCAAGGTCATATCCCGTAAGGACCATGCAGGCAACGTTCGATTTAAGATATAGCGTTTCCCCGTCAACTACCCATATGCGCGATATGGACGGGTCAATATCGAAGTCCTCGCACGCCCATACTATGACGGGGTTGCCCTCCGATACCTGACGGTAAAGCTCCTTTGCGTTGTAGCCGCTGTAATCGTACGCTTTTTTGGAGCCGCCGTTTACGCTTATAAACTTGTTTGCCGCGTTTACTATGACGGGCGGATAGCACCCGTAGGAATTGTACGCGTTTCTCGGGTTACCGACGTTGGCTTTATAAAAACTCGTGTAGCCGACGGGACCTTTTTCAAGGTAGAGGTCGCAAAGCTCGCACTTGTCAACGTCGTATTTCAGATATTTGAGCACCATGGCAAGCGCGGTTACCTCGTCGCCACTCGGAAGGTCGGGGTACTGCGATATGTGCTCTACCGTAAGAGAATACGATTTAGGCATATTCTTAAACGCTTCCGACGCGTAGATCTTTCCGCTTGCAAAAAGGCCTTCAAGCACAACTCCCGACGATGCGGAAATGTTTATATCGAGCCCTGCCTCGACCGATATTTCTGCGTCCTTTACGCAATCGAGCGATTTCGTATAGGTTGCAAGCAGGGTTGAGGTGCCTATGGATTTCTGAACGGTAAATTCTTTCTTTTCGCCGTTTACCGTGAAGTAGCCGCTACATTGACTGTTTACGGGACTTGGCGAATCAAGATAAAGCTCGGAGCTTAAATAGAGCACCTTTTCGTCCTGTAACTTATAAATTGCCCATTCTATTCTCAAATTGGTGTCGGTATAATATTCGCCAAAGATTGTGCCTTGCTCCTCTATGGTGGCGACCTTTACCTCATCGGGCACGTCGCTTGCACCTACGTTTGTGGCGGGGGTGCCCGTGTTGTCAACCTTGCCCCCGACGTCGCCGGTGTCGATTGGGCTGAAATCGTGCGCGTTTGCATAGAAAACCATGGCGCACACAAGACAAAGCAAAACGAGAATAATGCAGGATAAGTATTTTTTCATTTTTTTCATTCCTTTACTTTCAAAATTTATGTATCGGCAAGCACAACTATATTATACAGTAAAAAATTTCCATTTCAAGGAAAATCGTACGACACTTTACCGCATACTTTGACATAAGAAGCGAGATTGAAACCTTATTTTGTCCGAGAAAAAATTAAAATGTAAAATCCTGCGATTGATTGCTTGTATTTTGACACCGTTTATGATATACTTATTTTGAAAAATTCCGTAGTATAAGAGGATAATATGGAAGTAAAAGAGAGAATAGAGCATTTGCGCTCGCTTATCAAATACCATTCGAGAAGATATTACGAGGATGACACGCCCGAAATATCCGATTTTGAATACGATAAAATGTTCGAGGAGTTAAAAGACCTCGAAGCCAAGCACCCCGAGTTTTACGACCCGACCTCCCCGACGCAAAGGGTAGGCGGTGCACCACTCGGGAAGTTTGAAAAGGTGACGCACGAGGTAAAGATGGGCAGTCTTACCGACGTTTTCGACTTTGAGTCCCTGCGTGCGTTTATAAGGCGCGTAAAGGAAGAAACGGGAGAGGACACGGACTTTTCGGTAGAGCCGAAAATAGACGGTTTAAGTGTGTCGCTCAAATACGAAAACGGTATTCTTACGGTAGGCGCTACGCGCGGGGACGGCAAGGTTGGCGAGGACGTCACCGCCAATATAAGAACGATCCGCTCAATTCCTCTCGAGCTTCCCGAAAAAGCGGATATAACCGTAAGGGGCGAGGTATATATGCCTCATTCCTCTTTCAAGAAACTGAATAAGGAAAAAGAAGAAAACGGAGAAACACTCTGGGCAAACCCGAGGAATGCCGCCGCAGGCTCGTTAAGATGCCACGCTTTTAAATCTTTTACTAATTGAGAATAACGGATATTTTCTGTGGAACCATTA
>CAMGRB010000124.1 GCA_946061315.1 uncultured Clostridia bacterium
TTTTTCAATACACATTTGAAAAAATCACGGGTAGGTTTTTCAGAAAAATATAAAAATACCCGAAAAGCCTTTATTTAGTTTCGGCTGAAATTTGTGAATAGCGCATATCTATATCGTTAAAGGTTTTTATAAAGCACTTATAAAAGCCCGAGCTATTCTCTGTGATATACGGCTCGGCGGGTGCGGCGGAGTTCCAAAGCTTTTCTAGATCGTAATATTTATTGACCTGCCAGCCCTGCAAAAAGCCTATTTTTATCGCTTTTTGCGGACAATAGAACGAGCACCGCATACACATATCGCAAGAGTGACCGAACCTGACTTTTCCGTCCTTTAAGGATACGTTTTTTCGCGGGCAGTTTTTTGCGCAGAGTCCGCATCTGTTGCACTTATCCTTATCTACCCTGTAAAAAAACGAATTTACGTTGCCGCCGATTGATTGAATACCGACGAAAAACGCGCCGACGTTATAGATAAGCTTGCTTTTTATTTCGGGTGCAATTTTGCCCGAAAGGTTATAAAACATAATATCAAGCAGTTTTTTGTCCTCACACATAATCTGCTTTATAAAATTTTCATCAAATTCAAAGTGGATATTATACGGCATCACAAAGTGATATTCGCCGCAAAACCGTGCCCCTGCCCTGTCCATTTTGCGAAGTATTTTTCTGCTTGAAGCGTTGTTCATAGCAAACGTTTCGCCGCTGTTTTTATAGATAAAATATTTCTGCCCCCTCGCGAAGCGCAATTTTTTGAAATATTCCATAAACGGATGAGGGGTATTGAAGCCGTAAATCGGATATCCGAAGCCGATATAGTCGTACCCGTCCGTTTGCACGGTTGGAGCTTCCGAGTTAATCTCTGCTTTGTCAACCGAGTAATTCATATTTTCAAACCGCTCGGCAAGCCTGTCGGTAAGAAAGCGGGTATTGTACGTTCCCGTATAGTAGATGAGGAGAACTTTCACAGTTTTATCGCTCCCGTGTTTTATTATGCAGAATAATTCTGACATAAAGATTATATCAAAACTGCTCCCCGAATACAAGCCATAAACCGAAATCACCATACAAAAAAGCGATTGAGCCTTAAAAACTCAATCGCTTTTTAAGTTATTCTGCCCAGAAAACGCCGTTTGCATCAAGCGTTTCGGAGGTTGACGGGGCATATTCGGCGCTTGCGGGTATAAACGTTACGCTATACAATGACGCTGTATCTCCGTTTGCAATTTTCGCTATCAATTTCTCTATTTGATCATTTCTTTTCGGAGCTTGCTCCGGCGTGACGGAAAATAATAAAATCACGGTTGCTTTATCACCTCGCTTCGTTTAATTTACTTTTATTGTAGCACATAATGCGATAAAAAGCAATTCCGCACGACCACCCAAAACAAATTTCGATAATTTTGCATTTATATCTATACAATAATTTTGGCGGGCAAATTATCGCACGGTTTTGATTTTTTTGAAAAATATTTTTATAAAATGCCGCAAAAAAGCAACCGACGTAAAAATCGGTTGCTTTCCGTTAGATATGAATTAAAGCGTTTGGGATTTATCTGTTTTCTATTGCGTTTTTGACGTTGCGGTAGCAGATATCCTCTACTATTTGCTTTGCCGAGGTGATATCGTATTCGCCTTTTTCAACCTTTTTCCCAACATAGTCGCAAAGAATACGCCTGAAAAAGTCAAAGCGGCAATAGCTTGAAAAGCTTCTCGAATCGGTGAGCATACCGAAGCTGTTGCCGAGTGACGAATACTCGGAAATTACCTCGAGATTGCGCAAAATACCCCGATAAGTGTCGTTAAACCACCATGCCGCGCCCATTCTAACGTGACGGAATGCGCCCGTTACCGCAGAGATTACGGGCAAATTGCAATCGTTTAAGGTATATAGTACGGTTTCGGGGCGTTCGCTATCCTTTATCTGATTGAAAAACGCCACAAGATCGGCAACGCTCTGCTCTTTTCCGATAAGGTCAAAGCCGGAATCCGCGCCACATTCTTTATACATTTGTGCATTGTTATTGCGTATGACCGCAAAATGAATTTGCATAATCATACCGCGCTTATGATACTCCTTGGCGAGCCATACAAGCAAAAAGCCGAAAAGCTTATCCTTCTCATCGGGTAAGAGAGAGCTTCTTTTTGCAAACAGCTTTGCCGCTTCATCTTTTCCCGCATAGGCACTCGGAAATTTCTCAAATCCGTGGTCGGATATGCGGCAACCCTTTTTTACAAAATAGTCAAGACGGATTTTCAAAGCGTCGAGCAAGCCGTCTATGTTCTCTATTTTTACGTTGGCAGACTTTCCGAGAGCTTCTATATATTCGTCCGAAAAGCTATAAAGCTTGTCGGGGCGGAAGGTAGGAGTTACGGTAGTTTCGCCGTATTTGCCGTGAAAATTCAAGCTATCTGTCGGGTCGTCGGTTGTCGCTATAAACTCCACCCCGAATTTTTTAAGGAGCTTTTGTACGGAAAGTGCTTCGAGCTTTTTATTGGCTTCCGCATAAATTCCCTCCGCCGTTTCGGCAGACAGCGGCTTTGAGATGCCGAATATCTGCTTTAGTTCCATATGCGTCCAATAGTATAGCGGATTGCCTATTAGCTTGGGGACTATCTGGGCGTATTTAATAAATTTGTCGTGCCAGCTTGCATCTCCGGTTATATATTTTTCATCGATGCCGTTTAAGCGCATTGCACGCCATTTATAGTGATCCCCTTCAAGCCATAACTGACCGATATTTGAAAATTTCGCGTCGGACGCAATTTTTTCTATATCCAGATGGCAATGATAGTCTATTATCGGTAAGTCCTTTACCGAGCCGTAAAGTGCGGCAGCCGTTTTCGTGTTCAAAAGAACGCCATCACCGAAAAAATCCTTCATTTTTTACCCCTTATACCCCGCTATAAGCGGAAAAGCCGCCGTCAACGGGTATTACAGTCCCCGTGACAAATCCGCTTGCGCAGTCGTCCGAGAGCCAAAGCAAGCACCCGATAAGGTCGCTTACCTCGCCAAACTTTTTCATCGGCGTTGCCGCAAGTATCTTGCCCGTGCGCGCGGTCGGCGTTCCGTCCTCGTTAAAGAGCAACGCTTTATTTTGATTGGTTACGAAAAATCCCGGGGCTATGGCGTTACAACGGATATTGCACGGCGCAAAATGGACCGCAAGCCACTCCGTAAAATTGCTGATTCCCGCTTTTGCGGCGCTGTATGCGGGGATTTTCGTAAGAGGTCTGTATGCGTTCATACTCGATATATTGATTATATTTCCGCCCGTTTTTACCATGTCGGCGGCAAACACCTGCGTTGTGAGAAATGCGCTTGTGATATTTAAGTCAAATACGAATTTAAGTCCGCTCTCGTCAAGAGCGAAAAAGTCCTTTACTCCGTCAAGCTCGGGGGTCATATATTCGTTATCCGTAGTGGCTTTGGGGTTGTTGCCTCCCGCACCGTTTATAAGGAAATTAACCTTGCCCCACTTCTCATTGATTGTCTTTTTTGCCTCTGCAATACTGCTCTTGTCAAGGCAGTTGCATTTTATCGCTATCGCGTTTTCGCCTATTTCATCGGCGTATTTCTTTGCGGCTTCCCCGTTTATGTCAAGGAGGGCAACCTTTGCTCCGCAGGACGCTATCGCCTTTGCAAACTCACTGCAAATTACTCCTCCCGCACCCGTGATAACCGCAATTTTTTCGCTTAAATCAACCTTAAAAGGTAACTTCATATTATTTGCTCTCCTTCTCTATCGCTTCAAAAAGCCCGTTTAAGTACGCAGCGCCAAGTGCCCTGTCATAAAGTCCGTATCCCGGCTTGCCGTCCTCACCCCAGATGTTTCTGCCGTGGTCGGGTCTTACGTATCCGTCAAATCCCGCCTTTACAAGCGATTTTACTATGGCATATATATCGAGATCTCCCGAGGCGGTAAGATGCCCTGCCTCCGTAAAATCTTTATCGCCGCAATATTTAAGTTGCCTTATATGCGCAAAATAAATTCTCGACGCATATTTCGACGCCATTTTCGGCAAATCGTTAAACCGCCCAGCTCCGAGAGAGCCGGTACAGAACGTAATTCCGTTATGCTTGTTCGGTACTGCATCAAATAACTTATCATAACTTTCCTCCGAGGTTATAATCCTCGGCAAGCCGAACATATCCCACGGCGGATCGTCCGGGTGAATTGCCATATTGATTCCCGCCTCGTCGCAGGCAGGCATTATGCCGTTTAAGAAATACACAAGATTATCAAACAGCTTTTCGTGCGAAACCCCTTTGTATTCCTCTAAAAGCGCATTTAGCTCCTTCGGAGTATAGCTCTCATCCCACCCCGGAAGGTGCAAATTTTTCGGGTCGAGGCTCATAAGCTCCGCGTGATTGTAGGAAAGCGAGTTACTGCCGTCTTTTGCAGGGGTTTTTAAGCTTGTCCTCAACCAGTCAAAAACGGGCATAAAGTTGTAGCAAATGCATTTTACGCCGTATTGACCGAGATTTCTTATCGTTTCAGCATAGTTTTTTATAAGTGTGTCACGCGTGGGCTTTCCGAGTTTTATATCCTCGTGAACGGGAACGGATTCGATAACTTCCATTTCAAGCTCCGCCTCATCACAAAGGCTTTTAAGACGTGCGATTTTTTCTTTTTCCCACACCTGTCCGACGGGTACGTCGTAAACTGCCGTAACTACCCCCGACATATTAGGTATTTGTTTTATGTACTTTAGCGGAATACTGTCCTTTTCGCCGTACCAGCGAAACGTCATTTTCATATGGTTGCTCCTCGCTTTTCTTATTCAAAAAACGTGTTATGCCTTTTGAGTTGTGATTTTATACTTTTTATCGGTAAAATTTCGGTATGAATCTAAAATTTTATTCCTAAAACTTTCCGATATTTCGTAATAAAATTATATAACATTCTCTTTCGGATTGCAAT
>CAMGRB010000125.1 GCA_946061315.1 uncultured Clostridia bacterium
CTTATTTAAGGCTCCCTTGTGTAAAGGGGGCTGTCAGCAACGCTGACTGAGGGATTGTTGCACAATGCGGTCAATATATTCACAAACTCCGCGAAAATTCTTGTGAATTTCCGTATTGGGTATTCTTATAACCGTCAATCCGTATTCTTCGAGAAATGCGGTGCGTTCTTCGTCGTACAGTTTTCCTTCCTCGGCATAGTGCCCCGAGCCGTCAAGCTCAATGACAAGTTTTGACTCGGCACAATAAAAATCGGCAATATATTTTCCGAGTACCTTTTGACGAGAAAAACGAATAGGATACGTCCGTAAAAAGTCATACCAAAGGTGCTTTTCTTCTTTTGTCATGTTTTTTCGTAACGTTTTAGCAATCGGAACTATTTCTTTGTTATGCTTTCTCTGCATTACAATCCCTCCGTTACGCTTCGCGAAACACCTCCCTTTACACAAGGGAGGCTTTTTGTCAATTTCATTTTACAGCAAGGAAAAAGTTAATCTGCTCTCACTCGTCTTTTTCGTTATTTTTCTCTTTGTGTCTTTTTCTTAAATACAACAGGTCACCGCCAATCAATGCGGCAGATATTAAAACTATTGATAAAAAGATTTTCAAGAAAGCATTACCCAAAAAAATCAACAAAACGTGAAATGGAAGAGTAAGAAGCAAAAAGTTTGATACAAATATATTACATTCTTCCTTTTCTTTTTGGGTCATACCAAAAGAGTTAACGTGAAAATCCAAGCTTTCGTTTTTGGTACGCTTGTACAACACGGCGATAAATACAGACAAGGCTAAAATGAATAACGGCGCTATGGAAAATACGGATAAAGTGATAAAATCCTTCAAGAGAAATAAGAGCAAAGCATCTATGCCAAAGGAAATCGGTAAGTATATTTTCATATTATTCCCTCCTGATTTGAAATGGTTGTCGGTCTGCTGAAATTCCCGAGTTATCTAATAGCACGGTTGGTGATTTATTTCGTTTTAAGGAGCTTTTCTATGCTTGAGAGCTTGACGCAGAGGGCGAAAAGCTCGGTGGCGACCTTAAGGTCGTCAAGAGGGGGATAGGACGGGGCTATTCTTATGTTGCTGTCGTGCGGGTCTTTGCCGTAGGGGTAGGTTGCTCCTGCCGGGGTCATTACAACGCCCGCCTTTTTGCACCTTGCCACTATGTCAGCGGCACAACCTTCAAGAGAATCGAACGATATGAAATATCCGCCCTTCGGCTTCGTCCACTCGCCTATTCCGAGCCCGCCGAGCTCCCTTTCGAGAATTTCCTCAACTGCCTCGAACTTCGGGCGAAGAATATCCGCGTGCTTTCTCATATGCTCAATCATTCCGTGTATGTCACCGAAAAATCTGACGTGGCGGAGCTGGTTTACCTTGTCGTGACCTATGGTCTGTACGGTAAGCTGTTCCTTTATGTCCTCAAGGTTGTTATTCGACGAGGCAAGGGCGGCAATGCCCGAGCCGGGGAAGCTTATTTTTGAGGTTGAGGCAAACTTATAAACAAGGTCGGGGTTGCCTGCGCGCTTGCACTCCGCAAGTATCTCTATTATATTGTCCTGCTTGTCGTCGTACAGATGGTGAATGGTATATGCATTATCCCAATAAATTCTGAAATCCTTTGCCGCGGGCTTGAGCCTTGCAAAACGGCGTACGGTGAGGTCCGAATAAGAATATCCCTGCGGATTTGAATATTTCGGCACGCACCATATTCCCTTTATCGCATCGTCCTCGGCAACGAGCTTTTCAACCATATCCATATCGGGTCCCTCGGGGGTCATTGGCACGTTTATCATCTCGATGCCGAAATACTCGGTTATCTTAAAGTGGCGGTCGTAGCCCGGGACGGGACAGAGAAATTTCACCTTGTCGAGCTTGCACCACGGGGTCGAGCCCATGATGCCGTGCGTCATAGACCTCGATATTGTGTCGTACATTACGTTCAAGCTGGAGTTTCCGTATATGATTATGTGGTCGGCAGGGACCTCCATCATATCGGCAAGCAGCTCCTGCGCTTCCTTTATTCCGTCAAGAACGCCGTAGTTGCGGCAGTCCGTACCGTCGTCACAAGTTAAGTCGCTTGAACTGTTAAGGACGTCCATCATTCCCATGGAAAGATCAAGCTGCTCGGCGCAAGGCTTTCCTCTTGCCATATTGAGCGAGAGGTTTTTCGCACGATATTCTTTGTATTTTTCTTTTAAGGGGGCTTTCAGCTCGAGAAGCTCCTCTTTTGTCATTTCAGTAAATTTCTTCACGGTAGCACCTCCGTAGGCGGCTTTGATACGCCGCAGTTTTAACGTTTATAGTATATCATCACTTATCTTTATTTTCAAGTGTTTTGTTATGTTTTTGCCAGAAATCCGTCACGCAGGAAAGCAGGGCGTTTGCGTTATTTATATATTTTACGTGGTGCCAATAGTCAGGCATCAGCATTTTGTATTCGGGGGTGGCAAAGCGGTCGTCAACGAGCACGACGACGCCGCACTCCTCCTCGCTCCTTATAACTCTGCCCGCCGCCTGCAAAACCTTGTTCATCCCGGGATAAGTATATGCGTAAGCGTATCCGTTTTCCCTCGTTTTGTCAAAGTACTCTTTTATTATGTTAAGCTCCGAGCTGATTGTTGGAAGCCCTACGCCGACGATTATTGCGCCGATCAAGCGTTCTCCCCTTAAATCTATTCCCTCGGAGAAGCTGCCGCCCATAACGCAAAATCCGACAAGGGTACCCTCGCTTTTTGCGTCGAAAGCGTCAAGGAACTCCTTTTTCGCCTTCTCGGACATACTCTTTCTTTGGACTATGAGATTTATCTTCGGATATTTTTGCGCAAATACGTCTTTTACGCTCTCAAGATAAGTATATGACGGGAAGTAAACTATGTATTTTCCCCTCTTGCCCGCTATGGAGGCGCGGATAATATTAGCGACACTCTGTGCGCTTTTTTTGCGGTCCTCGTACCTTGTACTCACGTTTTCCACGGCTACAAGGCATAGCTTCTCCCTGTCAAACGGCGAGGGTAAGGCAACGGTATTGGACTTTTGGCAACCTAAAACGTCCGAAAAATAGTCAAGCGGGGTAAGCGTTGCCGAAAAGAGTATTGAGGCAATTCCCTTTCTCATATTTATATCGAGCATATGGGAGGGGTCAAGGCACAAAAGGCGGAGCATTACCTCCTCGCCGTGCGCCTCGGCATACATAGTAAAGCGTTTGTCGTAAATATCGCACACTGAGAGCATATGCTTTACCTCAAAATAGAGGTCGTTTAACTCGTCGTCCTCCGTTCCTCTTGAAAATAGCTTTCTGCACGCTTTTGCAAAGCTCTGAAATTCGGGCGTTAAGTCGTCTGGGAGCTGTGTATTTATGTAAAATCCGCACACTTCCCCGTCAATTTCCCGATTTTCCGCCATTGCAAGCTCATAAAAGACGTCAAACTTGTGAACAATAGCGTCAAGAGGCTCCGAGAGTGATTTGTTTTGGGAGTATCTTTTTTGCATTGACACGAATTTTGACCGCAGGAGTGTCGATGAATACATCTCTCTTGCTCTGTCGGGCAGGTTATGCGCCTCGTCTATCAGGAATATATAATCGGCATCGGGTGCGCCGTCAAAATATCTTCTGAAATACGCGCGAAGGTCGAAAAGGTAGTTATAGTCGCACACTATAAGCTCGCACCACTCGGAAAGTTCAAGGGAGAGCTCATAGGAGCAAAGTGAATATTTTTCAGCCACTCTGTCGATTATTTCCTTTGTATAGGTCCTGTTTTCTTCAAGCAGTTCGGCAAGGGCAACGTTTATTTTGTCGTAAAATGCCGACGCCTTTTTGCAATGCTTCGGGTTGCATTTCCTTGCGTCCTTTGAGGAAAACTCGGTACAGCATTTCTCTTTTGAGGTTATATGTATCGAGCGGAAATTCGGAATTGACGGGCGCATTATATCAACCGCCCCGAGTGCCGCCAATGCCGTTGTGGTCTTGCCCGTGAAGTAAAAGACTTTGTCGGCATAGCCCTTGCCTATGGATTTGAGCGACGGATAGAGCGAGGCCATCGTTTTGCCCGTACCCGTCGGCGCCTGAACGACAAGCCTCTTGTGCGCTTTTATTGCGGTGAAAGCGTCGACTATGAAATCTCTCTGTCCCTCTCTCGCTCCGCCCGGGAACGGGAAATGAAGTGACGAGAGCTCGTCAACCGTATTCTTTTCGCGCTCAACTATTATCTTTGCAAACGGGAGGAACATATCTATCAGGTTTTCAAACTTTATCGTAAGCTCCTCTATATCAAGCGTCTGCGCAAAGGCTCTCGTTTCCTCGTGCTTCTCCCTGCAAAAAATCACCCTTGCGTTTACCTTTTGCATTTTGAAATGCTCGCAGAGTATATAGGACGAGCACATAGCGGATTCTATCGCTATTTCAAGCTCGCCGTTTTCAATATAGTCAAGAGGATAGTCAACGGAGTAAATTCTTTCAAAAACTATCTCACCTTTTTCGTTTTTGCGCACCCCCTCGGGAAAGGTGTAAACGGTTATGGTTATTCCCTCGCTTATCACGGAAAAGGTATAAGCGTCCGAAATTTCGGGCTTTTTGCAATGCAATTTATGCGACGTTACTGCCGAGCCGCATTTGTTGCCGTAAGTGCCGCCGCCTATGTTGCCGCCGCGCAACGTATATTCGCAAAGCTCTCTTGCGCTTATATAAACCGAGCCTGTTCTTCTGTCGTATACGGCACTCATATTTTCATCTCCTTTTCCATAGTCACTCCCCCTCTACTGATATCATCATACCATATTACAGGCAGCACATTAAAGTCTCATTTCTCACTTTTTTCGTGACATTTGTCACTATCAGATTCGCATCTGTGAAAG
>CAMGRB010000126.1 GCA_946061315.1 uncultured Clostridia bacterium
ACCGCACACCATGCATGCATTTATAACAGACGGCGGAACCATTCCGAGATACTCCGATGACAAGGAGCCGCAGGGTACTGCAGGTATGCCCGTGCTCGGAGCCATACGCAAGTCGGGTCTTACCGATATATGCGTTGTGGTAACGAGATATTTCGGTGGAATTTTGCTCGGCGCGGGTGGACTTGTAAGGGCATATTCTGCCGCCGCGACCGAGGCAATAGAGGCAGGAGGCGTTGCCGTATATGAGCAGTATTCGGTTATGCGGGTACATTGCTCCTATTCCGATTATCAGAAGCTCTTACCGGAGCTTAACGCAACGGGCGCCAAAACGGACTCCGTACAGTACGGCTCCGAGGTAGAGATTATCTTTGCCGTAAAAGAAGAAATAAGCGAGCTTTTTTGCCGCAGAATAAACGAGATTTTTGCAGGTAAGATAACACCCGAAAAGACGGGGAGCCGTCTTGATTTTGAATAAAGAGTACGCAAAAAAAGTATTTTCGGCTTTTTTTGCGTATTTTATATCTGAAATTGTTCTTCGTAAAAGGATAAAAAAACGGGAGGCTTGAAAATGACTGTCAGCGAGATGTTTTGTGAAAGAGAGAAGACTTTTCTTTCAAAGTATGCTTTTTTGACCTCGGACACCAAGGGTAGAGAAAAGGAGTGTCCTCCTTGCCCCAACCGCACGGAATTTCAGCGCGACAGGGACAGAATAATTCACTCAAAGTCCTTCCGTCGCCTTATGCACAAAACGCAGGTGTTCCTGTTTCCCGAGGACGAGCATTTCAGGACGAGAATGACCCATACCCTCGAGGTTACGCAGATAGCGAGAATAATAGCCAGAGCGCTTCGGCTCAACGAGGATCTTTGCGAGGCGGCGGCGCTCGGTCACGACCTCGGGCACACTCCTTTCGGTCACTCCGGCGAAACTGCAATGCGGAAGTTTTATTCTCCCGACTTTGCACATTATAAGCAGAGCATAAGAGTTGTTGAAAAGCTTGAAAACAACGGCGAGGGACTTAACCTTACCTACGAGGTTAAGGACGCAATGCTTAATCATACGGGAAAATGCGAGGCTTCAACGCTTGAGGGCAAGATTATAAAGATCGCAGACCGCATAGCATACATAAATCACGATATAGACGACGCCATTCGTGCGGAAATTCTCAAAATAGACGATATCCCCGAAAAGCTTCTGAAGGTTCTCGGCAGAGGACACAGCGAAAGAATAAACAATATGGTTTCCTCGGTTATCTCCGAGAGTATGGACAAACCGTACGTCAGATTCGGTGAGGAGATAGGCGAAGCGACAATGCAGCTGCGCAATTTTCTTTTTGAAAACGTATATACGAACAAGATTGCAAAAGCCGAGGAAAACAAGGCGATAGAAATGCTCGGAATACTTTATGAGCATTTTGTAAAGCACCCCGAGGAGATGCCCGAGGTTTACAGAAAGAATATGGAGAGCGACCCTGTCGAAAGGTGCGTTTGCGACTATATATCCGGTATGACCGACAGGTACGCAATAGAGTGCTTCAGAGAACTTTACGTTCCGGATATGTGGAGAAGAAAGCAATGATCATACGTCCGGAAATCATAGAAGACATAAAGAGCCGTAACGACATAGAAACCGTTATATCTTCTTACGTCAGACTGAAAAGAGCAGGCTCCAACCTTAACGGCCTGTGTCCTTTTCACAGTGAAAAAACGCCGTCGTTTACCGTATTTCCGGCAACGCAGTCGTTTTACTGCTTCGGTTGCGGCGCGGGAGGCGACGTTATAACGTTCGTTATGCGCACGGAAAACGTCGATTACGTAACCGCAGTTCGTATTCTTGCCGAAAGAAGCGGTATAACCATTCCCGACGAAAACGTATCGTCATATTCAAAAGGCGTTAGCCGTCAAAGAATACTTGACATGAACAGGGAAGCGGCGAAGTTTTTCCACGCCGCCCTCCTCGATGAAAAAACGGGAGCCGAGGCAAGACGTTATTTGCTTGATGAGCGAAAATTGTCGATGGCTGTCGTAAATCACTTCGGCTTGGGATATGCGCCCAACAGCTTCGGCGCCGTCCACGATCATCTTAAAAAGGCGGGCTTTACCGACGAGGAGATGATTACGGGATTTTTGTGCGGCAAATCAAATAATGGCACCGTATATGATTATTTCAGGAACAGGGTCATATTCCCGATAATCGACGTATCGGGCAACGTTGTCGCTTTCGGCGGCAGAGTTATGGATAATTCGCTCCCGAAATATCTGAACACGTCGGATACACCCGCATTCAAAAAGAGTAAAAACCTTTTTGCCCTTAATTTTGCAAAGGACAAGTGCGCGGATATGCTCATTCTTTGCGAGGGATATATGGACGTCATCGCGCTTCACGCGGCGGGCTTTGAGTTTGCCGTAGCCACGCTCGGAACGGCGATAACGCAGGAGCAGGCAAGAATCTTTTCAAGATACACGAAAAAGGTCGTTATTTCTTACGATAGCGACGAGGCGGGTCAGCGCGCCGCCGATAAGGCGTTTAAGTATTTGCAGGAGGTCGGGCTCGACGTAAAAATACTTAAAATGAACGGTGCAAAAGACCCAGACGAGTATATAAAGAAATTCGGGTCCGAAAAATTTGCCGGGCTTCTTGACGATTCAAAGTCAAGATTTCAGTTTGAAATTGAAAAAATACTCTCAAAATACGATATTGCGAATACGGATGAAAAAGTCAAGGCATCATATGAAATATGCAAGATTCTTTCAACGTTTACCTCGGAAGTCGAAAGAGATGTTTATGCCCATAAGGTTTCGGAGATTCTTAAAATTCCGAAGCAGAGTATTCTCAAGGACGTTGAGAGAATTATGAGAAAGAAAAACTCCGATGCAAAAAAGAATTTCCGTAACGAGATATACAGAAATACGAGTGGATTTGCCGACAGAGTAAATCCCGAGAGCGTTTCAAATATGAAAGCGTGCAGGACCGAGGAGGCAATTCTCGGGCTTATGCAACTGAAAGCGGAGCTTCTCAAAAAAGCGGTATCGGAGCTTACCGCCGACGATTTTGTCACTTCCTTCAATAAAAAGGTTTTTGAAAAAATCTCGGAGGCTTATAAAGAGTACGGTAAATTTGATATTGCTTTTATTTCCGACTCATTCAGCGTTGACGAAACGTCGAGAGTTACCAAAATGCTCGTTACAAGAGAACGGCTTGACAATAACGGCGAGGAAATAATGTCGGAGCTTATAAAATCGCTGAAAGAGGAAAAATCAAACGAAAATACGGGAAGTATAGACGATATACTCGACATTATAAGCAGAAAGAAGCAGGAGGACTGAAAATATGGAAATGGAAAAGGATTTTGACGTAAACGAACTTATAGAAAAGGGCAAGGGCGACGGCGTTATAACGAACGACGAGTTGCTTGAAGCCATGGACGGATATCAGAACTTCGATATCGACCAGATAGATAAAATCTATGAGGATCTCGAGAACAACGGCATTGAAATTATTGACGGCAACGGTGATTTCAGCGATCTCGAAAACGAAGTCGAGCAGATGATAAGCACCGAGGAAATAGAGAAGATGCAGGAGGGGCTTGCCGTTGACGACCCCGTCAGAATGTATCTTAAAGAGATAGGAAAGGTGCCGCTTCTCGATCCCGACAAGGAGCTTGTACTTGCAAAGAGAATGATGCAGGGCGACGAAAAGGCGAAAAACGAGATAGTAGAGGCGAATTTGCGTCTTGTCGTAAGTATAGCAAAGAAGCACGTCGGAAAAGGAATGGCTTTCCTCGATCTTATTCAGGAGGGCAACCTCGGACTTATGAAGGCGGTAGATAAATTCGACTATGAAAAGGGCTTCAAGTTCTCGACGTACGCAACGTGGTGGATAAGACAGGCTATAACGAGGGCGATTGCCGATCAGGCGAGAACCGTGCGTATTCCCGTTCATATGGTTGAAACGATACACAAGGTATCAAGAGTATCAAGGCAACTCCTTCAGGAGCTTGGCAGAGAGCCTACCTCGGAGGAGATTGCGGAAAAGCTTGGCATGAGTCCCGAAAAGGTAAGAGATACGATGAAATATGCTCTTGAGCCGGTATCTCTTGAAACGCCGATAGGCGAGGAGGAGGACAGCCATCTCGGCGATTTCATTCCCGACGAGGATTCTCCGGCTCCGTCGGATGCCGCATCTTACACTTTGTTAAAGGAACAGTTAAAGGAAGTGCTTCATACGCTCACTCCGAGAGAGGAGCAGGTGCTCAAGCTCCGCTTCGGTCTTGACGACGGAAGAACCAGGACTCTTGAGGAGGTCGGCAAGGAGTTTGACATAACGAGGGAGAGGATACGTCAGATTGAGGCAAAGGCTCTTCGCAAATTAAGACATCCGAGCCGTTCAAAAAGGCTCAAAGACTATCTTGAATAATCCCGTACTTCACTTTTTATTTTAACCGTTTGTAAAGACGTGTGAAAAGGTCTTGACAAATCCCTTTGTATATTGTAAAATTATAGGTGTACCTTTTTTGGGAGGAGATATCCAATGAAAAAAAGACTGATATGTTTTACGCTTGCACTTGCAATGCTGTGCTCGCTCTTTTTTACCTCGTGTTCTAAAACGAGATCCGAAGAAGAAATTATAAACGGAATAGTAAACTCCGGCTCTACGGCACTTACCCTTTCGGTATGGATCCCCACCGATTCCGATACTTCTTCAAAAGAGTTTCAAAATGAACTTGCAAAAGTAGAGCAGGCGATAAACGATATTCTCGATGAGAAAAACGAGAGTACGAGAATTAAGATTATTGCGGTAAACGACGCCGAATACGAGCAA
>CAMGRB010000127.1 GCA_946061315.1 uncultured Clostridia bacterium
AGTAAGCCAGCTGACAACACTTTCAAAAAAATGCTCAAGGCTAAAATATCCGAATGCGGGTTGCGTTATACTCGACCCCGAAACCTCCGATATTCTTGCCGTGGTGGGCGATATTGGCAAGAAAAATGCGAATCTCATATTCAATCACGCAACGGACGCAAAGCGCCCTCCCGGCTCGGCATTAAAGCCTCTTTCCGTCTATGCGCCCGCACTTGAAAACGGTATTATAACTTACTCGACGATAATTGACGACACGCCTTTTACAATAATGGACGCAAAGCCCTGGCCGAGAAACTCGCCAAACGTTTACAGGGGACTCATATCGGCAAGTTATGCGGTCGCACACTCCGTAAATACCGTATCTGTAAAACTACTTGACAAAATAGGTGTAGAAAACTCTTATAAATTTTTAACAGATAAGTTCGGACTCTCGCTTAATGCAAAGAGCGATAAATCCGCATCGCCTCTGGCTCTCGGTCAGCTTACCTACGGAGAGAGCGTTCTTAATATGACAAATGCGTACTGCCCGATAGCAAACGGCGGATATATGAACACGCCGAAAACCTATCTTTACGTCACCGATAACTACGGCAACATCATACTTTCCAAGGAAACGAAAAGGGAACAGGTAATATCGGAATCGACCTCCTGCATACTGACAAAAATGCTCCAAAACGTTGTGTTAAGCGGTACGGCGCAGGGTATGGATATAGCAAACAAAGTTGACGTGGCGGGCAAAACGGGCACAACGAGCGACAGTTACGACAAATGGTTTATCGGTTATACTCCGTATTACGTCTGCGGCGTCTGGTGCGGCTTTGACACTCCGACCACTATGTCGTATGGCAAAAACCCGTCTTGTCAACTCTTTGACGCGGTTATGTCGCTTGCGCACAAGGATATAGAAAATCCGAAAAGTTTTGCGATTTCCGATGATATATGCAAGGTGGAGTATTGTGAGGATTCGGGTCTTTTACCGTGCGAGCATTGCCGCCTCGACCCGAGAGGAAACCGCATATCGATTGGATATTTCGTAAAAGGTACGGAGCCAACCGAAAAATGCAATATACACAAGCCCGTTACCATTGATTTAAGGGACGGATTTGAAGCCGATGCGCACACACCGAACTACGCAAGGCGAACGGTCGGTTTGCTCGATTACAGCCGCCCCGATTTTGCTTATTCGGTTAAAGTGATAGATTCAGACTATCTTATAGAATCGAGAAAAAGGCACTGACAGGGTAATTAAAAAGAAAATCGCCTCATACATTGTTGTGAGGTGATTTTTTTGAAGGCTATTAAAAAACTGTCCTGTTTTTTTGACAGAATAGACAGAGAAATAAGAATGATAAGGGCAAAAGCGTTGATTATTTGCGCGTCAATTTTTCTTGTAATAGGAATTATATCGTGGATAATAGGCGGCAGAGTTGACAGAATAACGTTTTTCTTTGTATTCCCGAGATGTGCTATGAAAACTCCGTTTATGTTTATAATATGGGGAATATCTTTTGCATTTTGTGGGGCGATACTTGCGGGCATACTTTGCGGGTGCGAAAAATACAGAAAAAATCAGGCGCTAAAATGCGCGCTTTTCCTTGTTATTATGCAGGTGTTTATCTATACGGCATATCCTTTGTTTTTCGGTGCTTCAGCTCCTTTTGTGGCGTTTCTCGCCTTTCTTATTGCCGAAATATTCTGCCTGCTTTGTATCCTTTCGTGTGTAAAAATTTATTCCCTTTGGACAATTTGCTTAACGATCCATTTCCTTTGGCTCCTTTATAACGGGTACGTCGCTTTAGCTTTTGCTCTTATAAACTGAAAAACGTATTGACAATCAAACAAAGGAATAGTATAATATAGTCAGACAAGTAAAGTAAGGAGAGATTAAAATGAAAACTTGTAAAATCAGACTTTCTTCAATTCAGGACGTAAGAGATTTTGTTGAAATCGTTACCCGTTACGATATGGAAATAGACTTGTCAAGCGGCAGATACGTCGTTGACGCCAAGTCGATAATGGGAATTTTCAGTCTTGACTTAATGAACACAATAACGCTTACCGCACATTCGGACAATACCGAAAAGCTTTTTGAAGAACTTAAAAGATTTATGGTTGACTGAACTGCTTAAAATGCCGCATATGCGGCATTTTTTATTTTTGCCTCGAATATAGATATTCCGAGGTGATTTTATGAATTTTGTAAAAAGAGCGCTATCAATATTTTTTGCTCTTGTATTCTGCGTTTTTGCATCGCTTTCGGTCTTTTCGCTTGATATAAAAAAGCCGGAGCTTGAATTAAACGCCAAAAGCGCGCTCCTTATGGACGCAAATACCGGCACAGTCCTTTACGCATACAATGAACACGACCGTCTGGCTCCTGCCTCGGTCACTAAAATAATGACGCTTTTGCTCGTATTTGAGGCAATAGACAAGGGAAGCCTGAAATATGACGACGTTTTGTCGGTAAGCGAAAATGCGGCATCTATGGGCGGCTCACAGATATATCTTGAGCCCGGAGAAACGATGAGCGTTGAGGATCTCTTAAAAAGCGTTATAATAGCTTCGGCGAATGACGCGGCATTAACTCTTGCCGAAAATGTTGCGGGGAGCGAGGACGCTTTCGTCGATATGATGAATCAAAGAGCCAAAGAACTCGGTATGCAGGACACGCATTTTGAGAACGTAACGGGTCTTGACGACGATGTAAAGGATCATCTTACGAGCGCATACGATATAGCCCTTATGTCAAGAGAGCTCCTTAAACACGAAAAGGTGATGGATTATACGACGATCTGGATGGACACGGTAAGAAACGGAGAATTCGGTCTTACCAATACCAACCGTCTTATAAGATTTTACAAGGGCGCAACGGGTCTTAAAACGGGCTCTACCTCAAAGGCGGGCTTCTGCGTCAGCGCAAGCGCAAAGCGTGACGGACTCCATCTTATTGCCGTCATAATGGGTGCTGAAACCTCGGATTTGAGAAATGCGAGCGCCTCAAAGCTTCTTGATTTCGGGTTTGCCAATTACGCCGCATACTCACAGGAGCAAAAGGACTGCGGAAACGTTTACGTCCTTGGCGGAAAGAAGGACTTTACGGGGACTTATCTTGTACCGTTTGAAGCGCTTGTAAATAAGGGCAACGAATCAAAGGTGACGGTAGAGATAAATATACCCGAAAAAATATCCGCTCCGATTAAAAAAGGCGATACGATAGGTAAGGCAACTTATAAGATAGGCGATGAAATTATAGGGGAAAGCAACGTCTGTTGTACCGAAAATATTGAGAAAATAGACTTTTGGAGCTACGTTAAGAGGGTATTTGAAAACTTTTTATTAAAATAAAGTAAAATTTTAGCTCAAAACTGTTGAATTTTGATTTTATTTGTAGTAACATATAAAGGAATTTTATTTTGGAGGACATCAAAAGATGGTATTGTCATTGAACGATAAATTTCTTTCCGATTACGTTACTGCGAAAGAAATAGAAAATATATCGGCGGAGGTACATAAAGCACACGAAACGTTGCTTTCGCACAGCGGTGAGGGAAACGATTTTCTCGGCTGGCTCGATCTTCCCGTAAACTATGATAAGGACGAATTTGAGAGAATAAAGAAAGCGGCAAAGAAGATACAAAATTCCTGTGATATACTTGTCGTTATAGGTATAGGCGGCTCGTATCTCGGCGCAAGAGCGGCAATAGAATTTGTAAAATCCCCGCTTTACAACAATATAAAAGATAAGAAAACGCCCGATATCTATTTTGCCGGCAATTCCATAAGCTCATCGGCTCTTTCCGATCTTTTGAAAATATGCGAGGGCAAGGATATATGCGTAAACGTCGTATCAAAATCGGGAACTACGACCGAGCCTGCAATCGCATTCAGAATTTTCAGAGATCTGCTTGAAAAGAAATACGGCAAGGACGGTGCCAAAGAGAGAATATTCGCAACGACGGACAAAGCAAAGGGAACGCTTAAAAATTTCTCCGATGCAAACGGATATGAAACGTTCGTTATCCCCGACGACGTCGGCGGAAGATTTTCCGTACTTACCCCGGTAGGTCTTTTACCCATTGCGGTTGCGGGAATAGATATAGATAAGCTTATGAAGGGTGCTGCCGATGCACGTGCTCAATTCTCATCAACGGACGTTGACAAAAACGACTGCTTGAAGTATGCGGCTATAAGAAATATTCTTTTGAGAAAAGGCAAATCCGTTGAGATCCTTGCATCGTATGAGCCTGCGGCAGATCTGTTTTGCGAGTGGTGGAAGCAGCTTTACGGTGAGAGCGAGGGAAAAGACGGAAAGGGAATTTATCCGTCCTCAGTTATCTTCTCAACTGACCTTCACTCACTCGGTCAGTTTATCCAGGACGGCTCGAGAATAATGTTTGAAACCGTTCTTGATATAAAGAAATCGTCCGACACCGTAATTATACCGAATGAAGCGGAGAACTCGGATAAGCTCAACTATCTTGCGGGAAAAGAGCTTGACTTTGTAAATCATACCGCTATGCTCGGTACGCTTATGGCTCATTCCGACGGAAAAGTACCGAATATTGTTATCGAAATAGAGGACAGAAGCGAATATTCGTTCGGCTATCTCGTATATTTCTTTGAGCTTGCGTGCGCGGTATCGGGATACGTTCTCGGGGTAAATCCGTTCAATCAGCCCGGAGTTGAGGCATATAAAAAGAATATGTTCGCGCTCCTTGGCAAAGAGGGATACGAAGAACTCGCAAACGACCTTAATAAAAGACTTAAATAAAATGAGAAAAGAGCATTTTGCTCTTTT
>CAMGRB010000128.1 GCA_946061315.1 uncultured Clostridia bacterium
TTTCGCCCGCAGGCGAAATACTTTACAAGAGGTTAAAGTTATGAACAAAACAATAAAAGAACTCGCAGTAGAACTTACCATTGCAATCACTGCCGTTTGCGATACCATCAAAGGTAGAGCCGTTTTTGTTAACCAACTCTTGCGTTCCTGCTCCTCTATTGGCGCAAACAGTTATGAGGCAAAGTACGCGCAAAGTACGGCAGACTTTGTAAACAAACTTGAAATTGCCCTCAAAGAATGTTACGAAACAGATTATTGGCTTGAAATTCTTTTCAAGGTTGGTTCGATGGACGAAAATACATATAAAACACTCGCAAACAAATGTGGTGCTATTCGCAGAAAACTCATTTCCTCCATCACCACTGCGAAGGAGAATAATTAAGGACAAATGATGATTTTCGAGTAGGACTCGAAACTTCAATTTACATCTGTTTGATATAACATATCGAAAGGAGTAAAGAAATGAAAGATAACGAAAAGTCGTATAAGGCTTATCATCGAAATTACAAAAACGTCGAAGAATTATACGATGATTTAAGCGATGCCATTCTAAATATCGGTTTAGAAAACAACAAAATCATTATTCATTACTATTCCGATACGCTTGACATTGAGCCCTGCCATTTGGGGTACCGTACATATCTAAATGGCAAAAAAGAATCAGGCGTGTGGGAAGATCAAGATATATATTTCTATGCCTTGGAGTTTGTGCATGAACAGCAAAAAGGTTTAACTGAACTTGAAATAAATGATACAAGCATTATCCACATCACTAACGAAGGTATTACTTATGCAGACGAATTTGACAGAAAGCATTTCATTAGTTTTGAGGATTGCGCAATAAATGGCCCTACCGCATCTTGCGTAGCAGAACGAGATATTACAAAATGGTATTTCAAATTTTATTCCTCAAGCATTTCGATTAAGTTTGTGTTCAGAGGTCTTTTTGCTTTCAAAAAAAGAAAACGCTTTGAAGCATTAAGGCAAGCCATTATCGATAGTGGATATACGTCTTATGACCTCTCTTAAATTTGAGACTTTTTGGAGTTACAACCCCCATTTTTGACCGATTTTGAGACCTTTTGGAGTCTTGACCCACGTGGAGACTTTGGTTGTGCTACAACGGAAAGATGCGTAAAATACACCGAAATACTGAGTTTTTCGCTGTTTTCAAGGCATTTTGCCTTTAACGTGGACGAACACGGTTATCGTGAAAAGGTACTAAAAACCACACGCACGGTCAGACTGCTTGTACAACTGGACTGTGGGAACACATAATAGGCTTGCACAGGGAACACAATTAAATAAACAATAATTCGACGGGCTTTCCTTAACCCGTCGGATTATTTGTTTATTATATAATTGTTATATAATATTTAACATCGTGAACAGCAAAGTTTACTGTTAAAGAATTAAATGGCTTGATTTAAAAGATAAAACTAAATATCAGACGGGGTTGCCTGGTGGTCTGCAAGCGGAGATATTTCAATTAATCTTATTTCAAGAGGTTGTAAAGAAATATTTAGCGAAAAAGGAGCGGGCAGTATCTCCTTTGTTATTTTTGGACAAGTACGGTCTTTTAGATATTCGGTTTCTTCAACAGAAAGCGGCTCTATTGCGCCCATATCAACAAAGTTATCGAAAGCTGAACCGTGTTCTCTGTTCATTATTCTGTGAACAGCAAGATATTCTCCCTGTGTTTGAGGGAATGAAAAAGTATATTCCTTGATCCCGTTTTCAGGGAAGACAGAATATCTGTCCGTATAACTTGTGTTTATTCCCACCTCTTCAGAATAGGCGGCTGAGTAGTGTGCATAATTGTACAATAAAACTATGTATTTCCCGTCTTGTTCGGTTACAAAATATCCGTCGCCTTTGTTCAGTAGGTTTTTCCCGAGTTTCGAAAGGAAGAGATATGCGAAGTAGGCGGGTTTTTTAATGCCGTTTATGGTAAACAGTCCGAGTCCGCCGTGGAATAACTTGTATTCGAGCAGGCTCTCTTCATGCAGGTCGGTCAGTAGCCAGTAACCGCTTTTTTGAAGTTTTCCGTAGTTTTCAAGTATGTTTTTTACAATATACGTCGATTTAAAGCAGGTATCCGAGAGTAGGTCTCGATGAGAGCTGGTTGAATTCCATTCCGTCAGATAAACGGGGAGTTCAGATGCTGTAGTATAATTTAAGTCAAATTTCAACTTGTCTATTTCTTCACCGAACGTTCCGGGACGAGGCGAAAGTTGGGTGGAGATTTTAATTCCGTCTTTGTCCAGATAAAGATGTGACATATCGGTGTCGTAATAATGAAGATCAATAAAGTCAGGACTGCAATTGTGTTTAGCCGTCCAATTCAAAAATTCTATTAGAAGATTATTGTTTTTGCCGTATGCTGAAAAATGAGATGGACCGCCTATTAATATATTTGAATCGATTTTTTTAATGGTTATATACGAATTATAAAACAGTTCGTAATAATCTTCTTTTCTAGAGAATCCAAAAATCTTGTGAGAGGTAAATGGCTCGTTCCAAACGGCGAACGGCCATTTTTCAACCTCACTCTTACCATATCTGTCGAACAGGTGTTTTACAAATTTTTCAAGCAATGCGTTCCATTGATTTACGTCATTTGGCGGCGAAGTGATAACGTTTGTATAAAAAGTGGTTTTGTTCTTTTGTGCCGCCATATCTGAGGGCATAAAAGATAATTGGACGAACGGTTTTAAATTTATGGATAACAGGAAATCAAACACGCTATCCAACAGGTTGAAATTATAGTGTGCGTTCCTGTCAAATCGGCTGTAAACCATCATATCGTCGTCGAATATTGAATGCATTTTAACAAATTCAAATCCTATTTCCCGTTGAGCTTCGGCAAGCATTTTTCTTACGGGTTCAAACAGGAGTTCCTTGGCACGGCTGACACCGATAAAACTTCTTTCTGTGCTGACAAGTTTATCAATAGGGTTGTTTTCAATTACTATGCTTTTATCAGGGTAAACCACGGGCGGTATTGAACTTGCCGAAATAGTTGAGTCGGTATACTTTTTTATAAAATCAGTTACATTGCTGTACAGTATTGCCGAATTTGTGGGTTGGTATCCGATTGCTCTTTCCGGGTCTTCAATTATTTTGGAATGACTCCTGTTTTCTTTGCGCCAACGACTGGGAGTAGTTGCATGCTTCTCCTTAAAAGCGGACAGAAAAGAGTGAGTATTCGGGAAACCGCATTTTTCGCAGATGATATTGGTTCCATAGTTCGTCGTGCTTAAAAGAATAGTAGCCTGATGTAATCTAATATTTTTAATATAGTCGCTCACAGTAGTGCCCATAAGCGTTTTGAATGATTTTGAAAGGTACGACGGGTTGACGTTGACTATCTCTGCAAGGATGTTCAACGATAAATTCTCAGCAAAGTGTTCATTTATATACCCGATGATTTTGTTCAGCCTCGCAAGCTGGTCATTACGCACGGAGTATGATTCGTCGCGCGGAGAACCGAAGTTCAGATACAGTTCGTACATCAGTTTATAACATAACGAAACGTTGATAATAAAATTATAATTGCTACCCTCTACGTTAAATTTTAAAAGACTTGCAATACAGTGTTTAATGCGTGCAAGCTTTTCTTCATTGCCTTTATCCGGGACGCAGTCAAACGTGTAGTTTTTCAGTTTGTCGGGAATAACGGTAAGCAAGTCCGGTTTTATCTGAACAGCAATCATTGTAGCGTTTTCCGAATAAAGTGAGTGAGGAGCTTGTGAATTAACAAGAATCAAATCATCGTTTGTAAGATTGTAGAGCGTACCGCCGACAGTCAACTTTACTTCGCCTTTGACAATATACAGTAACTCTATCGAGCGGTGCCAATGCATATTCACGTCGCCAATTTTGTGAATAAAAATCTTGATAGGTGAGTTGTCAGGGAAATTGACTATTTCGTGTCTTTGGTCCATAAAACTCCTCCGTGCAAAAATATTACATTTTCAGTTAATATTTTACACTGATTTTTACACCGTGTCAATAACAAATAAAATTTTGTTATATTTTTTATTATTACAGACAAAAAATTAACATAAAACTTAACCGCAAAATGTATTTATATGTTGTTTTGATTATGATAAAATTTAGCTACAGAAAGAGGTTGTGGTATGGGAGAAATATTTATTGAAACCCGCGAACTTACCAAACACTTCGGTGACGTGGTGGCGGTAGATGCGGTAAACATCAAAATCGAACTTGGCAAAGTGCTTGGACTTATAGGGGAAAACGGTTCAGGCAAATCAACCGTGTCGTCTATGATTAGCGGCATACACAGGATAACATCGGGGGAAATCTTTCTTAAAGGACAACCGTATAAACCTTCCGACCCGGGCGATGCTCGAAGACACGGCATTGGTATGATTGTTCAGGAGGTAGGCACGGTGGATTATATCTCCGTAGCGGAGAATATTTTCCTCGGTGAAGAAAACAAGTTTGCGAAGTTCGGCGTGGTAAACAGGGCAAAATTAGAAGACGAGGCAAGAAAAGCACTATCTCTCGTCGGTTTGGATATTGACGTAACAGCTCCTGCGGCGGCCTATAATTTTGAAACCCGAAAGATGGTGGAAATTGCAAAAACGCTGTATTACAATCCCGAACTTCTCATTGTGGATGAAACAACGACTGCTCTTTCTCAGGACGGCAGAGATAAGATACACGAAATTATGCGTGATTTTGCCGAGCAAGGCAAAGCGGTTTTATTT
>CAMGRB010000129.1 GCA_946061315.1 uncultured Clostridia bacterium
CGGAGTTATAGGTTGCCTCATATCCGTTTATATAATAGTAACCGGAGTAAAGCTCATTATCGAATCCTCAAATACTCTTATAGGCAAAGCGCCCGATGCGGAGTTCATTTCCGAGATAGCCAAGAAAATAAAGAGCTATGACGGTGTGCTCGGTATCCACGACCTCGTTATCCACTCATACGGAGAGGGCAGGTGCTTCGTCACCGTTCACGTCGAGGTTGACGCAGACGGCAACATAATGGAAAGCCACGATATGATAGACAATATAGAAGCGGACTTTCTGAAAGAGCTCAATATAAATCTTGTGGTACATATGGATCCCGTATGTATTTCGGACCCCGAAACCAATATGTTAAGGGAAAAATGCTATAAAATCGTATCGGATATTGCCTCCGAATACTCGTCGCCCGTATCAATGCACGATTTCAGGATAGTCAAGGGCGTAACTCATACAAACGTGATATTTGACGTGAGCATTTCCAACGATATGATGCTTTCAAACGAGGAGCTTTGCAAAGAAATAGACGAGGAAGTAAAAGCTATAAATCCTCTTTACAATCTTGTACTTACCATAGACAGAGATTATTTTTCATCAAGGTACGAAAAATAAAAAAAGGAACGGTCACAATAAGTGAAAAAACTGATTTTTACCGTCATTTGTATATTTGCCCTGGCAGGCGTGGTATTTGCCTCCGATACGGATATGGATTTAAGCGTAACTCTTCCCGACGGCAGAACGTTTACGTCAACCGAAGCGGGAGAGGTGTTTTTGCCGTCCTATACAGACCCGACGGAAATCGTCTTTAATTTTGCAAAGACGGGTATATCGTACGAATCGCCCCTGACCAATAAAAAAATCGGAATTTCAAGCGGCGATAAGTTAGATATAACCGAGTTCAGGAAAAGCGACGGCACGTATTCGGTAAAATTTTACGACGGTGATACGGAATACGCATATACCGTGTTTATATCGTCCTCGTTGCCCAGCATACATATAACGACTTCAATAGGCAAGGATAGAATAGTTTCACAGTATCCTCAAACCGATACGAACGTAAAAACGGCTATAATAAATAAAAACGGAAAATACGAATACGTAGATACCGAGCATATGTGCGGTGAACTCAAAGTCAGAGGAAATACGACCGACACTTATGCCAAAAAGCCGTTTCAGTTAAAATTAAATGAAAAGAAAAATCTTTTCGGAATGGGCGAGGCAAAAACGTGGATTTTGCTTGCCAACTATCTTGACCAGTCATTTATACGCAACTCCGTTATGTATAAGCTCGGGTCGCTTATCGGTTTGGACGCGTGCGAATTTCAAAGCGTTGATCTGTTCCTTGACGGCGAGTATTACGGGGTGTATCTCCTTTGCGAGAAGGTGCAGATAGGAAAAAGCCGAGTAAATATAACCGACCTTGAAAAAGAAAACGACAAACTGAACGCTACCTACGGCAGTATAGTCAGCGTCACCTCGGGCGAGCTTATTGACAAAGGCATATTGAGGGAATATCGCTATATAAACGGCGTTACCGACCCCGAGGATATAACGGGCGGCTATCTTGTGGAGCTTGATAATAATAATTATCGCAGCGAGAAATGCTATTTTATCACAACCTCGGGAAATGCCTACGTTGTAAAATCTCCCGAAAATGCCTCAAAGGCGCAGATGGAGTACATAGCCGAAATTTTCGGATATATGGAGGAAGCACTTGCCTCCGATACGGGATATAACTCTATAGAAAGAAAACATTACAGCGAATATATAGATGAGGATTCGCTTGCTCGCGCCTATATAATGGCGGAGTACGGAAGGAACTATGACGCAGGCTCGTCAAGCACTTACTTTTATAAGGACGTAGATCTAAACGGTAACAGAACAAAAATCACAAGCGGACCTCTTTGGGACTGCGACAATACCCTCGGTAACATATTAAAAGGCGGAGCCGCCGTTCAGGAGGGTTATTGGGCGGCAAACCGTCCGTTCTGGAATCTTTGCGTAAAGCACGGCGATTTCAATTCACTTGTCAAAAAGCATTTTGAGAGAATGTACGATATAATTTACGATATGGTTGACAGGGGCGGATATATAGACGAACTCGTTTCAGAGCTTGGCACCTCGGTCGCAATGGAGAGGGCAAGGTGGCATAGTGACGACTATTCCAAGTGGCCTCTCTACGACGAAAGGTTCAATTACCATCACTACGAGTGGAGCCCGAACACTCAAACGTTTCAGTTTATTAAAGAATACTCCGACGGAGTTGACGAGGACGAAACAACCGTAATAGGCTATCTTATAAATTGTATGACGGATCGTGCCGATTGGCTCGCTACCGAATGGAACTGCAACGTTGAAAAGAGGGAAAGGGTGCTTGTTATTCAGCCCCCGCCACCCGACAACGACGACCCGAAGCCCGACACCGATGACCCACCACCCGCCACGGATACCTCAACAACCTCGGGCACTACCGACACCAAAGATACCGCCGCATCGTCCGATACGGAAACTTCTTCGGGCACAGTCGATACGGGAGATACCTCCGATACAAACGAATCGGGCGATAACTCGGATACCGGCGACAGAGAAGACAGTGATAAATCCGCACCCGATAAAAAAATAATTATCGGAATCGCCGTTGCCTTTGCGGCAGCAGTTTCCGTATTCGTTTTCATAGCGTCAAAAAAGAAGCTTTAATAAAATCAAATAAACAAAAAACGGTCTTACGGCCGTTTTTTTGTTTTAATATCCGAAAAAATGATAACAATATTTATAACGAAATTTTATGGGGGATAACGTGTTTTACAATTTCAAATATAAATCGGATAAAGAGAGAATGTACAGCATATTTATTTTCGCTATGTTCCTTATATGCGTGGCGTATCTTTTGGAAATAATAATATGTTGGATATTCGTAAGTCCTCATTATCTGTTACTTAACAATTCACTCTTTTTTCAGGACTTTGACGATTCGTTTATGGACTTTTTCAACGTCAACTATTTTGTCAAGGACAGCGACCCTTATTTCGCCGAGGGATCAAGCTATCCGCCGCTTGCGCTCTCTATTGCCAAGATTTTTTCGTTGATGACCGATTATTCTGACGGCTCAAAGGCAGCAAGATCATCGGTCGGCGGTATAATATCTCTTATTATATTCTTCCTTATATTTATTGTATCAACCTATAAAATGATTGAAAAAAAGGTCGGCGGTATTCGGGCGGGAATGGTTTACGTTCTTCTTTTCCTCTCCGCGCAAAATCTTTTCCTTATACAGAGAGGAAATTATCTTTGTATCACCTTTATTTTCACGGCGCTTTTTGTCCTTACGTACGATTCGGACAAGCGATGGCAAAGGGAGCTATCGTGCATTTTTCTCGGTATGGCAACGGGTATGAAGCTCTATCCCTGCGCCTTTGCGCTTATACTTCTTCGCGAAAAAAGATTCTCGCAGTTTTTCAGGTGCGTTTTCTGGTCGGTCGTATTTCTCGGCGCGCCGTTTATATTCTTTAAGGGCGGATTTTCAAATGCCGGTGAGTTTATAAAAAATATCACCGAGTTCGGAACAAAAGGATATTATATTTTCCCCGTGGACTTTGTGCCGCATATGACAAAATACTCCTACGATTATTCGGCAAGTACGTTTTACGACCTTATGTGGCGCTTTATAGACGGTATGAATCTGTATCTCAACCGTGATAATTTTGTATATGAGCATATGTTAATATGCGCATTAATTGTCATAATATCGCTTTTCGGGTCGTTTTACTCCGAATTTCGCTGGCAAACCTTGCTTTTTGCCTCGCTTCTTACCGTTCTCATTCCGTCACCGAGCTTTATATACGCGGGAGTTATGCTTTTTATCCCTTTCATATCGTTTATAGAGGAGGAGAAAAAAAGAAAATTCGACTACGTCTATTTATGCCTCTTTATAATCTTTTTCTCTCCGTTTCAGTTCGGCTATATAATACCGAGATTTACCGAGCAGCTCTTTTACGGTATAACCGTATCGAACTTTATATCTCTCACCGCTCTTATTCTTATGCTTGTCATAAGCTTTTGCGACGTTGTATTAGGAGGAATCCGTGGAAAAGAAATTAAAAAGCCTGTTTATAACTAACGTTCTTATCTTTGCTTTCGCCGCGATTATTTTGCTTGCCGCATTTGACTTTTTTGTCACAATGGGAGAAAAAAACGGTCTGTTTTCCGATTTTAACGAGGTATGCAACTTTGCGCTTTCAAAAAATCCTTATACGGAATATAAAACCTCCTATGCGCCGCTTGTTATGGTTTTTGTCTATCCTTTTGCCAAAATGGCGCATATAACGACGGACGTAAACGAAATACTTCTTAAAAATACCGACTATATACTATCGTTCATTTTATTCAATGCGGCGGTTATATTGTCCATTCTTGTAATAACGTTTTTCCTTATGAAGAATAAAAAACTTTTTCCTTACGTCTTTTTTGCCTCGGTCACGGGGGCGCCGTTTGTCTTTTGCGTAATAAGGGGAAATACGGTTATGTTGAGTCTCGTTTTCATTCTTTTGTTTATGCTTTTCAAGGACTCAAAATATGCGCTCCTTCGTGAAATATCCCTTATATCGCTTGGGATAGCGGGCGTTCTTAAAATCTATCCTCTTTTTTTTGGGGTCTATCTTCTTTGCAAAGGTAAATATAAGGAAAGCGTAAGGGTGGCTATATATTTTCTTGCTTTTCTCATAC
>CAMGRB010000130.1 GCA_946061315.1 uncultured Clostridia bacterium
CGTTATAATATCGTCGTCGGGCGAGCAGGAGGGCGTCGAGGGTTGCCTCTCCATACCTAACGAATGGGGGCTTACCAAGCGCCCCGAAACCGTAACCGTAAGGGCACTTGACAGAAACGGAAAAACGATAGAGGTAACGGGTAGCGGCTTGCTTGCAAAGGCGTTTTGCCACGAGATAGACCATCTTGACGGCGAGCTTTATACGGACAAAGTAATAAGAATGCTTGACAGGGACGAGATAGAATGAAGATACTTTTTATGGGCACGCCGGAGTTTGCCGCAAAGATACTCGAATCGCTTTACGAAAGCGAAAATCAAATTGTCGGCGTTGTTACCGCGCCCGATAAGCCAAAGGGCAGGGGAATGGTGCTTGTCCCCTCCGACGTAAAGAAATACGCACAGGAAAAGGGTCTGCCCGTATATCAGCCGAAAACTCTCAAAGACGGCGCATTTTTAACAGAACTCAAAGACCTTGCCCCCGACGTTATAATAGTCGTTGCATACGGCAAGATACTCCCCGCATACGTGCTTGAATATCCTAAATACGGCTGCATAAACGTTCACGCTTCCGTATTGCCGAAATACAGAGGTGCGGCACCTATCCAAAGGGCGATAATGGACGGCGAGGCTGAAACGGGGGTCAGCATAATGAAGATGGACGAGGGGCTCGATACGGGCGACGTCTATCTTGTAAAAAAAGTTAAAATAGAAGAAAACGATAATTTCGAGTCCGTTCACGACAAGCTCATAGCGGCGGGCACAGAAGGGCTTTGTGAGGCTCTCCCGAAAATAGAAAGCGGAACGCTAAAAGCAGAGCGTCAAGCGGGGGAAACCTGCTACGCCGAAAAGATAGAAAAAACGGACTGCATAATAGATTTTTCCGATACGGCAAACAACGTGCACAATAAAATAAGAGGGCTCTCACCGGTTCCGCTTGCTTTTACCAAAACGCCCGACGGAAAAATACTCAAAACAGTCGGCGCGTCCGTGACCGATAAAACCGCGGTGGGAAAATGCGGCGAGGTTGTGTCCCTTGACGGAGCGATATACGTAAAATGCTCCGACGGAGTGTTGGCGATAAACACCGTCGTGCCCGAGGGCAAGGGAAAGATGAGCGCGCGCGATTTTATAAACGGAAGAAAAATAAAGGTCGGGGATATGCTCGGTTGACAGAATAAAAAGGGGGAGTACGTGTGGATAAAGCAAGACAAAACGCATTTTTATCGCTTGTAAAATCGGATACTTCCCAAAGCTTTTCAAACATAGAGATAAACACGGTAATAGAGAGGCAGAAGCTCACGGAGAATGAAGCGTCCCTTTTTACCGCCTTGTATATGGGCGTGCTCGAGAGGAAAATAACGCTTGATTATATAATCTCAAAGTACTCGAAAATTCCTCTCGAAAAAATAGACGTCGAAACGGTAAACGCATTGAGATTGGGTCTTTATCAGCTTGTCTATATGGACAAAATACCCGACTATTCCGCAATAGACGAGAGCGTAAAGCTTGCAAAAAAGAGCGCAAAGGGTTTTGTAAACGCCATTTTGAGAAGCTTTTTAAGGAACTCAAAAAAGGTACCTCTGCCAAAGGAAAAGTGGCAGGGAGTGTCGGTTGAAAGCTCTATGCCGCTTGATATTATAAATATATGGAGAAAATCATACGGGGACGACGTCGCGCTTGAATTGGCGACGCATCAACCCGATAAAAGAAAACTGTCGGTAAGGGTAAATACTCTTAAAACAAGTGCTGACGCGATATGCGCCGAGTTTCAAAAGAGGGGCATTGAAAACGAAACATCGCCTTTTTCAGACGACGTTGTAAGGTGCGCTTGTCCGATAAGCAGGATAAAGGACTTAATAGACGGCGGTGAAATATTTATACAGGACGAGGCGTCACGAATAGCCGTTAAGATTCTCGGCGCAAAAAAGGGAGAAAAGATAGCGGACGTTTGCGCTTGCCCCGGGGGAAAGACGTTTTCCTGCGCCATAGATATGGAAAACGAGGGGGAGATATACGCCTCCGATCTGCACGCAAACAAGCTCTCGCTTATAGATAAAGGTGCCAAAAAACTCGGCATAAGTATCGTTAAAACGAGAGAGCTTGACGCAAAAAGCCACGTCTGTGAGTACGAAAAAGCGTTTGACCGCGTCCTTTGCGACGTTCCCTGCTCGGGTCTTGGCGTAGTTTTCAAAAAGCCAGATATAAAATACAAGCAAAGAGAAGGACTTGACGCGCTGGAGGCAACTCAATATGCAATTCTTTCAAACTGCGCAAATTACGTAAAGGTCGGGGGAGTGTTGATTTTTTCGACCTGTACGCTAAACCGTGACGAAAACGAGAGCAACGTTGAAAGGTTCCTTGCCGAGCACGAGGATTTTGTGCCGTACGACTTTGAAATTTCAAAAATCAAGTCAACGAACGGAGCTTACACGTTTTTCCCGAACGTTACGGGAACGGACGGATTTTTCGTATCAAGAATGAAAAGAGTGAAATGATGGATAACAATACGTCAGTACAAAAATACGATATTCTCTCATATTCATACGACGAGGTCGAAAGCCTTGCCGTATCTCTCGGTGAAAAAGCATACCGCGGTGCGCAGGTGTATTCGTGGATAACAAAGGGAGTATGGACGGATAAAATGAGCAATATTCCGCTCTCTTTTCGCAAAAAACTCGATGAAGTGTGCGAATTTCGCTTGCCGAAGGTAAAGAAAAAACTTGTTTCCAAAAACGACGGTACGGTAAAATATCTGTTTGAACTTATCGACGGGGAGTGCATAGAGTCCGTGTTTATGAGATACGAGCACGGCAATACCCTTTGCATATCCTCGCAGGCAGGGTGCCGCATGGGTTGCAAGTTCTGCGCCTCGACAATCCTCGGAAAATCGAGGGACCTTATGCCGTCCGAGATGCTCGGTCAGATAATAGCCGCGCAAAACGACACGGGCGAGCGCATTTCAAACGTCGTTATGATGGGAATAGGCGAGCCGCTTGACAATTACGACAACACCGTTAAGTTTTTGCACCTTGTGTCCTCCGAAAAAGGACTCAATATAGGTCTGCGCCACATATCACTCTCAAGCTGCGGACTCGTAAACGGCATAGACAAGCTGGCAAACGAGGGCTTGCCTATAACGCTTTCCATATCCTTGCACGCCTACGATAACGAGGTAAGGTCCTCGATTATGCCGATAAACAAAAAATATCCGATAGAAAAGCTTCTTGTCGCCTGTGACGAATATTTTCAAAAAACGGGCAGACGTATCTCGTTTGAGTACACTTTAATATCGGGCAAAAACGATTCAAGGGAAAACGCAGTAAGCCTTGCAGCATTACTGAAAAAATATATACACGGCACGTGCCACGTAAACCTGATACCGTTAAACGAGGTTAAGGAAACGGGACTTAAAACCTCGCAAAACGTAAACGTTTTCAAAGAAACACTTATCTCAAAAGGGATAAACGCAACGGTACGCCGCAGGCTCGGCTCGGATATAAACGCGTCGTGCGGTCAGTTAAGAAGACAGTCAAAAGAGGAGTAAAAGATGATTTGTTCTGCAAACAGTAACATTGGAATGAAAAGGAGCGTAAATCAGGATTCGTTTGTTCTGAAAACCTATTCTGAAAAGACCTGCCTTTGCGTCGTGTGCGACGGAATGGGCGGCGCCAAGGGCGGATGCGAGGCTTCAAAGATAGCCTCGGACAGATTCGCCGCTTCAATAGACGGATTTATAAAGCCGTACATAGGAAGAAAGGACAAGCAGCTTCGCTCCACCGAAATAAAGGAGGCTCTCTATTCCGCTACCGTGGCGGCAAACGAGGCGGTGTATTCGTACGCGCTCTCGCACCCGTCGCTCAAAGGAATGGGCACAACTCTCGTTGCGGCACTCATAATAGACAAAACCGTCTTTTGCGTAAACGTCGGCGACAGCAGAATGTATTTTGCAAAGGGGTCAAAGATAAAGCAGATAACGAAGGACCACTCCTACGTACAGTATCTTCTCGATATGGGTGAGCTTACCGCACAGGAGGCGCAGAACTTTCCGAACAAAAACGTCATAACCAGAGCCATAGGCACCGAGGAAAGCGTAAGACCCGACGTATTCAAGGAAACGGTTATGGAGGGTACGTTCGTTATACTTTGCTCCGACGGACTTACAAATTTCGTTCCCGACGACGAGATAAGGGAAATAGTTACGTACGGCGAGGCAAGGCGCATAGACCAGGTAGGCTTGAGCTTGAGGATAAAGAAGCTTATAGACACGGCGAATAAAAACGGCGGAGCGGACAATATAACCGCCCTTGTCGTCAAGCTGTAAGGAGGGCGCTATGGATAACGAAAAGATTGAAAAATCCGAACGGTACGAGGAGTACGAGGGCTTCGTGCTCGACGACAGGTACGTCCTTGAAAAGCTGATAGGCGTAGGCGGTATGGCAGTCGTTTTCCGTGCGCGCGATATGTATATAAACAACAACACGGTCGCCATAAAAATGCTCAAAGAGGACGTTGCCTCCGACACGGTTATGGTAAAACGCTTCAAAAACGAGTCAAGGGCGGAGTCAATGCTGAAGCACCCGAATATAGTATCTGTTCACGACGTGTCCGTAAAGGGCGAAGTGAAGTATATGGTAATGGAATTTGTGTACGGAATGACGCTCAAAAACTACTTAAAAGCCAAGGGTGGACCGTTAAGCTTTGAGG
>CAMGRB010000131.1 GCA_946061315.1 uncultured Clostridia bacterium
TACGCGCCGCTTTTGGAAGCCTCTCTCCGCTACGCTCCGTTCGGCTTCCAAAAGCATTGACTTAAATCAATGCAAAACTGTTACCAATCATCTTGCACAATTGTTTACAATCTTGCTCTTGACAGAGGACGCCGGTCCCTACGGATAATGTTTTTCAATCGGGGCGTCGAGGGCGCCGTACCCTACCTCCGTTTTTGATTTGCTTTTACCGTATGCTGTTTATGACCTTTATGGTACCTTCGCTCGCTACACCCTCGGGCAGTTTTTCTTTCGGTATCACAATAAAGTCGGCGTGTGGGTCGAAGGCATCGCTTTCCTCCAATCCCTCGGCTCTGTCAACAACTATATATAACTGTCCGTCCTTTACCTCAAAGTTTCTGAAGCCGAGGTCACTTCCGTTTATGCTTGGATAGCATCTTTCAACGTAGAGGAGCACGTTATTTTCGAATACCGTTTCGTCTATTTCGCCTTTTACGGTATATTCCGAAAGAGATGCGTAATCGGATATGATCTTATAATTTGTAACCGTAAGTCTGCCGTACCAGATATTATAGGTCATACTGTATTTCAGCGGAGCAAAATAATTTACTATGTTACCATTCTCGTATGCTTTGGTTGCATCTCCTTCAAAATTCTCATAGTATTGACCGCTTTTGCTTGCAAGGTCACGGTAGTACTCTATTTCCTCGTCGGGGACAGTCTGGTCATATAAAATCGTTATCCTGCCGCTACTGTATACATAACCGTCTATCTCATCTCTCGGTACCCATATATAAATACCGCAAATTTCGTTTTTGTCGCCATAGTATCTGATACATTTGTTTCTGTCGAGAACTACGGTGGCTCCATCATCTATTCTCCACGTTATGTTTCGGAAGCCCTCTATTCCTCCGTCATTCGGATCGTACTTTCCGACTATATAGACGAGTACGTTGTCGTCGAAAAGCGGTTTGATGCTCTCATTACATTCCTGATATTTATATTCAAGCTTAAAGGCTTTCTCATATTGCTCATAGGTATCAAACGCTCTGTATGCGCCGACGGTACGGTCGGATTCGATTGTTATCGGGACATCCCTTAACGTGCCTGTCAAGTCGGCATGAATTCCGTCAATTACATCTTTAAGGTCACTATTATTATGATAGCCGGCTATTTTATAATAATCGCTCCACGCAGAGTTTTTAAGCTCCTCGTACTTTAATTCCAATACCTTGTCGTCCAGGATATAGAAATCATTGCTTATGATATTTATATTGCCCTCTGTGCCCATAATTTCGGGTATCTTATCCTTCGGCATTATGATAAAATCGGCATAAGACCAGCACGCATCTCCTGCCATATCGCCGCAATACCTGTCGAGAACTATATAAATTTCTCCATCCTTTACGGTGAGGTTCTTAAAGCCTATATTTTCTCCCCAAACGATGTTTTCGTGCCTTTCAACGCAAAGGATCACGTTATCGTCAAATATGGACGGGTCGATCTTGTCGGCATCACGGGCAAGCTTTGAGAGCTCCTCAACGCTTGATACTATTTCATATTTTCCCGAAAAGATGCCGCCCTGCCAACAGATTGCATGTTTCCAATACTGCATCGGAATTTCTTTCTTTTTTGCACTTAACTTATGTATTGCGCTGTTTAATTCCGATGTCATCTCGCCCTCAAACTGCAAGTAATACTCGCCGTCCGATTTGTTTGCAAGCTCTCGGCACAGATCTGTAAGCTCGTCGGTTTCTATTATGTTGTCAATTATGAATATTTCTCCCTCGGGCGCAATTCCCTCCGGTATATACCTATTGCGCAGATGCAAAAAGTCCACGTAAGTCACAGGCTCCGATGAGGTGGCCTCGGTGTCCATTCTGTCAAGGACTATGCAGACTTTACCGTCGATAACCGCAAGATTTCTGAACGCCATCTCCTCGCCGTAGCTATAATCATACTTTCTTTCTATGCAAATTACCGCACCGTATCCGTTTTCAAGATCGGATTTAATACTAACCCAATCGTAGTCCATATCGGCATAGACGGATTTTGAGAATTCCTCATAACTGTAAAATATCTTGTAAGAGCCGACGGCGTAGTTTATTTCCGACACTCCCTCGGCTATTTCTTTATCAAAATACTTTACGGAGTATGAAACGGCGGGAAGATCAAGTTCTTTTTTCGGGAGGGTATTTACGTAGTCGTAGTGTCTGTAATACAGCCACTCTTTGCCCGGCTCAACCCCGATTATGTGATCGAGTCCCGGATCTCTCTTTTTAAGTGACTCGTAGTACGATTGCAATATTTCCTCGTCGAAATAATCGGTTTCGTTTGAAACTACGTTTATCTTGCCTTCTTTCGACACAGTGTCGGGTATTTCATTCTTCGGAATCACGATAAAATCGACGTATGCTTCACAAGATTCATCTAAACTTTCGTTTATTTTTGCGTCTACTGCTATATAGAGCTCCCCGTCTTTTACAGTGAAATTCTTAAATCCCGCCTCATATCCGATGGCAGATTCATAGTGTCTCTTTAAACAAAGGACTACGTTTTCGTCAAATATCGACGCGTCAATTCCCGAAGTGTCCGTAACAAGCGCCGAGAGCTCCTCCACGCTCGATACTGTAACGTAATCGGCGTCAAGGATATATCCTGCCCAATCACCGTAGTAATATTTCATATAATTTATCGGGATGCATACGCTCATCTTTTCCGTGTCGTGTATTGCGCCGAAAATCTCCGATTTTGCTTCGCTGTCTAACTTTTCATAATATCCGTCGGAGCCTTTTGCAAGCTCTCGGTAGAACTCAATATCTTCATCGACTTCTATAAGATTATCTACAACCGTTATCTCTCCGCTTTTCAGTATTCCGTCGGGGATATCCGATTTTTTCAGGTTTATAAACGTAACGCGGGTGGCGGGCTCGGATGAAGCGGGCTCCATTCCTATTCTGTCAAGGACTATGCAGACCTTGCCCTCTATTAAGGAGAGATTTCTGAACGCTATCTCCTCGCCGTAGGTATAATCATACGTTATTTTTATGCACATAACGGCGTCGCCTTCGTTTTCAAAAGGATCGGAGCCTGTCGGCGTTATATCGGCATAGGCGGATTTTTCATAATCCTCGTAGCTGTAAAATATATCGTAGGAGCCGACTGCATAGTCTATCTTTTTTATGCCCTCGGATATTTCTTTATCAAAATATTTTACGGCGTAAGGTACCTCGGGCATCTTATAGCTCTCTTTTGCATAGGTGTTTATATAATCATAATAGTTGTAAAATGCCCAGGGCCTGTCGACCTCTTCCGTTAATTTGTCGTGCTCGGTATTTTTCTTTCTCAACTCATCGTGGATAATGTCCCACGTTTCGTCGTCCCGAATCCAGAAATCGTTGCTTATTACTTTGATTTTTCCCTGCTTGGTGAGAGTATCGGGAATCCGGTCCTTCGGAATTATAAGGAAATCGGCATATGTCCGTTCCAACGGCGAGGATAAATCGCCCCCGTACCTATCAAGGACTATATAAACCTCTCCGTCCTTTACGGTCAGGTTCTTAAAGCCCACGTTTTCTCCCCACTCACTTCCCTCGCGCCTTCTTATAAGAAGAATCACGTTGTCCTCAAATACCGACGTGTTGATTTTAAGGGCGTTGTCCGCAAATTTCAAAAGTTCGCCGGCGTTTGATATTACGTCGTAGTCCGCCATCAATACTCCGCCGTGCCAATAGCCCGCGCGTTTCCAATACTTCGTCGGGATAAATTCCTCTTTTGTTTCAATCGAGGACAACGAGGTTTTGAGTTCGTCGCTCATCACGGCGTCAAACTGCTTGTAATAATCGCCGTCCAATTTGTTCGCAAGCTCATAGCAAAGGTCGTAGGTCGCGTCGGTTTCCATCACGTTGTCGACAACTATTATTTCACCCTCGGGCTTTGCTTCCTTTAATACGTCAAGCGAATTGTCCAGGTATATAAAATCCACACGGGTAACGGGCTCCGATGAGGTCACACCCTTGCCCATTCTGTCAAGAACGATGCAGGTCTTGCCGCCGATAACGGCAAAGTTTCTCAATGCTATCTCGTCACCGTACGCATAGTCGTACTTTCTCTCTATGCAAACTACGGCGCGGCCGCTTCCCTGACCGAGCATATCGCTGCTTATATCTCCCTTGTCGACATAAGCGGACCTTGCGTATTCATCGTACGTATAAAATATCTTATACGAGCCGACTGCGTAGTTTATTTCCTTTACTCCCGCGGATATTTCTTTGTCCGAATATTTTACGGCGTACGAAACCTCGGGGAACTTAAAGTCCTCGTTTGGAAAAACGTTTACGTATTTATAGTGAGGATAATACTGCCAGCTTTTATCCGCTTCTCCCACCGTGCTGCCGGTGTTTTTCTTTTTAAGCTCATCGAGCTTGAGCAAAAAATCGTCATCGGTAATGGGCTTATCACCCGTATCCACCGTTCCCGTGTCCGTGTTCCCGGTATCAATGGGCAGCAAGTCGTTACACGAAACAAGCGCAAGCAAAAGTGTAAGCAAAACAATAAACGGTATTAACTTTTTCATATGTACCTCCTTTGATACGGTTTTGCAACTAAAAATAGGGGCAACAATGGGGCATATGTCATCGCCATACGCCTCCCTGCAAAACT
>CAMGRB010000132.1 GCA_946061315.1 uncultured Clostridia bacterium
CTTCAAGCATTGTGTTTGTATATGATAGCTTCAGCGAGTTTGCAAGCATTCAGAAGGAAGGCTTGCACGGACTTTTCGGCGACGAATACGTAACAAGGGCTACTGTCGGAATATTGCAGGAAAAGCATCCGGACGAAAGATATGATATGATTAAAATTTATGACGACACTGCGAAACCGAAATTCAATGCCGGTCAGTTGATAAAAACGTATGACGATTTTACGACCTTCCTCTCCGAAAACGAATTGAGCACGGATAAAATAACCGAGGCTACGTTTGAGGAGAACGACGTATTTGCAATTTCATGGAGCGGTGGTTATTCAACTCCCCACATAGCAGATTTCAGAATCGTCAATGACAAATATTATCTTACTACCGTTTATGACGACGGGATCTCGGAAGGACCTGACTGGGTAACGTATGAGATATGTCTGATCATCGTACCGAAGGATGACGCAAACGTCAAATGCAACGTAGATGACGTGATTATTTTCTGACAACAATATAAACTTAAAAAGGCGGCTTGCCGCCTTTTTGTTTTGCGGTCTGATTTTAAGATTTCTTTTATTTTTTTGAAAAAGTGCTTGACAGGACGGTTTTTATGTGTTATAATTCTATCGCTAATCCAAAGACAGCAGGTTACGGTAATTGCGTTATGCTCCCTGCCGAGGAAAGATTTTAATATTTTCTTACGTCTTTTTTCGGTATGGATTTGCGCTTGCCGTTAAAAGATTTTTTCTTTTTGCTGTGGAAATAAACAAGGAGGTTATATCATGCCCAGTAATTCAGTTCTTGAACAAAAGAAAGCCATTGTTGCCGGTCTCGTTGAAAAATTGAAGAAAGCACAGTCCGGCGTTCTCGTTCAGTATCAGGGTATCACCGTTGAGGACGACACAAAGATGCGTGCCGCTTTCCGTAAAGCAGGCGTTGATTACATGGTAATCAAGAATACGCTTATCGGACGTGCGTGCGACGAAGTCGGATACGGCGCAATGAAGGACAAGCTTAACGGAATGAGCGCCATTGCCGTAAGCTATAAAGATCCGGTTGCACCCGCAAAAATCGCAAAGGAATATGCCGACAAGGTTGAAACCTTTGAAATCAAGTGCGGATTTATCGACAACGAAGTTGTTGACGCAAACGCTGTTAAAGAGCTTGCAGACATTCCGCCGAAGGAAGTTCTTCTCGCAAGATTCCTGGGAAGCATTCAGGGTCCCATCAGCGGTCTCGCACGTGCTTTGCAGGCAGTTATCGACAAGGGCGGCGAGGCAGCCGCAGAATAAGGGTTTCATCTCCTTTCGGTCTTACCCGTCAAAAGATGACAAAACAAAAAAATACTTTATTATCATGGAGGATTATTTATCATGGCTAACGAAAAGATTACACAGATTCTTGACGAAATCAAATCACTCACCATACTTGAGCTTGCAGACCTTGTAAAGGCTGTTGAAGAGGAATTCGGCGTTTCTGCCGCTCCCGTTGCTGTTGCAGGCGCTGCTGTTGCTGCTGCTCCCGCTGCAGAGGAAAAGACCGAGTTTGACGTTGTTCTTGCAGAAGTAGGCGCAAGCAAGCTTAACGTTATAAAGGTTGTTCGTGAGATCACCGGTCTCGGACTTAAAGAGGCTAAAGACCTTGTTGAGAGCGCTCCTCAAAAGATCAAAGAGGCTGTTTCCAAGGAAGTTGCTGAAGACATTGCTAAGCAGCTTACCGAAGCAGGCGCTAAGGCTGAAGTTAAGTAATAAATTTTCGTATATAACTTTCAAATCGGCTGTTGTTAAAATGCAACAGCCGATTTTATTTGTAAAAAAATCTGCCCTTGCGAGCAGAATTTTTTATTTAGTCTTTTACGTAGTTGATCGCCTTGGGGATGACCTCGATATCGACGGAGCTTTCCTCGAAAATTTCACCGTCGGCGCAGACGCTCTTGCAGCCCTCTATCTTTACGGCGACGCATTTTTTATAAATGAGGAATTTCTTGAACTTTTCAATAACCTCTCCCGTTTCTCTGTCAACGTGGGTGCCGTTTTTATAATTGCCCACAAGGCTTACAAACGTGGGTACGCTCACGTCCTTTATTATTACGACGTCGAGAAGTCCGTCATCGGGCTTTGCCGCAGGTGCCGCTTCAAAGCCTCCGCCGTAATAACGGCAGTTTGCAACGGCGGCAAGCAGAACCTTTTCCTTTATCTCCTCGGTGGTGCCGTCGGGATAAGTCAAAGTTACTGTAGCATCAAAAGGCTTTTTGGAAAAAAGCTCACCCGCAACTCCGAAATAATAAGCAAATTTATTTGGTATTATGGGGACTTTCTTTATGCTTATTGCACGGCGCACGACCTCACAGTCAAACCCCATGTTTATGACGTTTGCGGCGTATCTTCCGTTGAACTTCATAACGTCTACCGCAAATTCGCCACTCTTTCCCTCAAAGGTATGAACAAAATCGTTGCCGCTTCCTATCGGAACTATTTTAAGAGAAGCAAGGTCATTATAGCCGCTTTCCATAAGCGCGTTTACCGCCTTGAAAACGGTGCCGTCACCGCCGTAAACCGTAAAACAGGTTTCGGGATTTTCAACGCACGCTTTTTTTATAAAGTCTGCCGCTTCATCGGCGGAATCGGACATATAAACGTAATTATTGCTCTCAAGATTCTCTTTTATCTTTGATGCCTGCCCTTTGCCCGCAAGCGGGTTAAGGATATGCATTATTTTTTTGATTTTTCTGTTTATGGTAGTTTTCTCTTCCATACCTTCGTTCCTGCCATTTTTATTTTTTGGGAGAAGCCAACCATCTTATAAGATCGGTTTCTTCAAACGCCCTGTCCCAGCAGTTATGGGAAAGGTCGTCATAGACGGTAAATTCAACGTTGCCGCCCGACGCTAAAACAGCGTTTACCATTATCTCGGACATTGCAATCGGCACAACGTCGTCAAGAGCACCGTGAAATGCGCGAATGGGCATTTTAAGCAAGCACGCACGCCAATTAACCCCGCCGCCGCAAATCGGCGCTATTTTTGAAAACATATCGGGGCGCGTCATAGCTATTTCCCAGGTGCCGAAGCCGCCCATGCTTAAACCGCAAAGCGATATATTGCCTCTGTCAACGTTATACTCGGAACAGACGCTTTCTATGAGAGAAAAAACTTCTTTTTTAAGGTCATACCACGTAATGCCGTCAGGACAAAGCGGTGACAGAGTGATAACTCTTGTTCCGTTATAATCGCAATCATTACAGAAAAGCTTCGGAACAGCGTAGGTTTTCAACTTCTGAACGTCTTCACCGCGCTCGCCCGCGCCGTGCAGAAATACTATCAAAGGAAGCTTTTCTTCTTTTGAAAAATCTGTCGGCAGGGTAAGTATGTATTTGAGTGTCGTCGCTTCGTAGCAGCTCTTTTCCGTTTCTTTGTAATTTATCATTGTGCCCCCGAAAAAGTGAAAATTTTTATCTCATTTTAGCACGGTGCGGAATTTTTGTCAATATTCAGAGTCGCGCTCTTATTTTATTATTTCTCCGTAAACCGTTCCGAATGCGCAGGACGCATTTGATTCATCGGTGTCTATGTGCATAGCCGCCTTGAAATTGGGATTTACTCTTACTACGACGTCGTCAAATATCGTAGTTCTCTCGGAAACTATCTTAACCTTGACAACTTCCTTGTCGGCAACTCCTGCGGCGGCTGCCTCCTCGGGAGTGAAATGAATATGTCTTTTTGCAACGATAACTCCCTTGTCAAGATCTATCTCTCCGCAAGGACCTATAAGCTTGCAGGGTGCAGAGCCTTCGATATCTCCGCTCTCACGGACGGGCGCGGATATGCCGAGCGTTCTTGCATCGGTAAACGATACCTCAACCTGTGACGCTTTTCTTGCAGGACCGAGTATGCTTACTCTCTCGATCTTGTTTTTCGGTCCGACAACGGTTACTCTTTCCTCGCAAGCGAACTGACCGGGCTGGCTTAAAGCCTTTTTGAACGTAAGCTCGTGTCCCTCGCCGAAAAGAACGTCGATGTGCTCCTTGGTAAGATGAACGTGACGTGCACTTGTTTCTACGATTACTTTGTTTTCCATATTGAAAAGCTCCTTACATATAATAATATAAATATTGCATAACATAATAATAACACATTTTTTTCAATATGTAAATCATATTCCGATATTTTTTTGATTTAAGGGCAAAATATTTTTATGAAAAGCTTTATTTTACAGATTATAAGGTCATACAAAAGCGATCGGATAAGCGTTTTTTCCGCGCAGGCGTCGTTTTTTATAATTGTGTCAGTCGTTCCGTTCGCCGCCATGATACTCTCCGTCATAGGAGTTATAATGCCCGTTTTCGCCGATAATTTTTCGGAGCTTATAATGAATTTTGTTCCATCAACTCTTTCGGGTGCCGCCGAGGTCATACTTAAAGAAATAGAGGAAAAAAGCGGCTTTCACTTAATTTCCATAGGTGCGATAACTTCGGTATGGGCGTCCTACAAGGGAATGAACGGAGTTTGCACGGGGACGGAGGAGGTTTTCGGTCACCGTGACACGTCACCGTTTATAACGAGATTTTTTAAGATACTGTGGCGCAGTTTTATCTTTTCCTGTATTATAATATTCTCCCTTATGCTCTTTTCAATC
>CAMGRB010000133.1 GCA_946061315.1 uncultured Clostridia bacterium
ACTATTCGGAGCGTTTCAGAATAGAAAAATGTATTGACAAAATGGAGGAAATGTTCTCCGACGCCGTAAACGGAATACACAAATAAAAAAGTCCCGCGAGGGACTTTTTTATTTGATTATCATACTTTTTTCTTTTGGAAGAATACCGTTTTTTATTTCGTCAAGCTTTTCCTGTATTCTCGATTTGACAAGTGCTGCAAGCTCCGTGGTTTTAAGCCCTGCGTATTCGTCGCTATATATCGGTTTTAAGTAGTGTACCTGCGTTGTCACTTTGCCTAATTTATTGGTATTCATTGACTTATAGGAATCATAAATTGCAATGGGTATGACCGGCACCTTGGAGCCGAGTGCGCACTTAAAGCACCCGTCCTTGAACTCCTGCAAATTATTATGATTGTCCGAATAATATCCCTCGGGGAATATGAGGCACCGCTGACCTGTCGCCACCTCGTGCTCTATTTCGTGGATAGTCCTTGCCGTTTCAAGAAGCTTGTCAAGATCTATTGTCTTTGCCCTTATAAGCTTGCTTACCTGCTTGACAAGCAGTTGCGTTGCCCTGTCGCTCCTCCAAAGAACAGTACACGGCTTCGGTTGCGAGAGCAATATGCCTATCGCATCGTATCTGCCCTGGTGGTTGGCATACATGAGGTATCCGCCCTCGGTGGGAAGATTTTCAAGCCCGTATACGTCGGTTGTGGTCTTGGCGCGCTTGCGAAGAAAAGTCATTATCTCCTTTGCAAGCTCAAAGCAATCCTCATAGGAATATTTATCGGGATTTCTTATGTATTTATTCGCTTTCGGGATGGCGTACAAAACGTAGAAAAGACCCGATGCAACGGTTAACTTAAACCTTAAGTCCTTCATCTTGTCCTTTTTCTTCTTTCGGTAAAAGTGCACCCGAACGGACCGTGTATGACGTTACGTTTCTTACCGTTTCACCGTCTATCTGAAGTGCCGTAGGCTTGTCAAACTCGACGGTTATCTCTTTTCCGCTTATAACCTCAAACATCTCGGTATGCTTTATGTGCTCACCCTTGAAAATTGTCGGGAATACCATAAGCGTTTTGATTTTGCCCGAGCCGTACATTACGCAGAAGGAAACCTCCTTCTCCTCGTTGAGTCTGTCCTGTGCGGGAGCGATGTTCATTCCTCCGCCGTAGTATCTGCCGTTCATCGTGGGCGCAAGCCATACCTTTTTATAAGTATGCTTTACTCCGTCAACCGTGACGGTTGCGTTTGTCGGCTTGAAATGGAAAAGCAAGCCCTTTATCGCTATAGAGGTATAATTTATCTTGCCTTTGCCCTTCTCTCTTATATCGTCGGCAACCTCGCAGCAATATCCGTCGATACCGTATCCGATTCCGTTTATAAATTTACGCTCTATACCGTTTACATATACCGTCGGAAGATTTCTTATGTACTCGTTTATCCTTATCATGCCGTCTTTTGCAAAGTCCTCAACGTCCTTCATAAAGTCGTTGCCCGTTCCGGTCGGGAAATAGTAAACGTTGTTCGGTATTTCCTCATCTCCGACGTCGTTTGCAAAATAGTTAAGGCTTCCGTCGCCTCCCGTAAGTACGACGTCCTCGTTTTCGGGGATATCCTTTAAGAATGATTTCATATCCGATATTTTAAGTACGTCATCGAATACAAGATCTCCGCTTACGCGGTTTCTTACTTCAAGTGCGTTTTCATAACCCTTTCCGTTATCCGATGCTGAGTTGTAAAGTACGTGCGTCATCTTTTATTTCTCCTTGTTCAATAAGATTTTCGTTCATCATGTTTTTTATTTTATCCGAAAGCTCCTTCGGCTTTGAGGACAGTATTTCCTCCGGCTGTATAACGCCCAATATATTGAAATGCACCTTGGTCGTTCTGAACGGGAAATTTTTGTGTATTTTCTCCGTACCCGTTATGGTGGAAACAACAATGGGACACTTTGCGTGAGAGGCGATTCTTATGTATCCGAGCTTGAAATCTCCCATCTCCTTGGTCTTTGAGCGATGTCCCTCCGGATATATTCCTATGGAGGTAACTCCCGATTCAAGAAGGCTTATTGCCTGATTGACTGTCTGAAGGGACTGCACGGGATTATCTCTGCTTACCGAGAGATAGCAGCATCTTTTCATAAACCTGCGTCCCATCGGGATTTTGAAGTTGGACGGCTTTGAAATATATGCTATCGGATACTTTTTAAGAGCGTTGCTCTGTATCATATTATCGAAGTTCGAGCGATGATTTGAAACTATCACAAACGGCTTGTCATCGGGGACGAGTTCAAGTCCGCTTACCTCCACCCTCGCTCCTGCAAGTGTGTAAAGATAATCATACCCCATATTGAAAAAAGCGGAATAAAATTTGCTCGGCGCATCGTAGGTCTTCTTAAAGTTTATCGTAAGAGATACGATGGCTATAACAATCCACGAGAGCAAAAACATAGCGGCGAGCGCGCCGACAAACGACACGGGAATTACCCACCATTGCCGAAGCGACCTTATGGTAAGCGACGATACGATGACGGCTATTATCTCCGACGTTATTAAGTTGAATCTATATACTTTCAAGAAAATATCCTCCCAAAAAGACAAAATTCGCCTTTTCGTAAGAATTCTAACACCGTAAAGTAAACTTAATGTAAACTTTTTTACACAATATACAAAATTATTTTAACATATGATAGAATATTAAATTGAGGTGATACCGTGTTTAACATTCTTGTAGTCGAGGACAACAAAGATTTGAGGGAGCTGTTTGTCGCAACTCTCACAAACGCAGGCTTTAATTGCTTCCAGGCAGCGGACGGCGAGGAAGCCCTCGAAATATTTGATAAAGAGTACGTAGATCTTATGATTGCCGATATAATGATGCCCGTAATGGACGGCTTTGAGCTTACCGAAACGTTAAGAAAGGCAGACTTCTCTCTGCCCGTTCTTATGGTTACCGCAAAAGAAGGATACGAGGCTCTCGAACGCGGGTTCAATTCGGGAACTGACGATTTTATGGTCAAGCCCGTAAATCTCGATGAGCTTATAATAAGAGTAAAGGCACTTTTAAGACGTGCGAAAATAGCGAGCGAAAACAAAATAACCGTAGGTAAAACCGTGCTTGACTATGCGTCTATGACGGTTACCGTAAACGGCAAAGAAATATACCTGCCCAAGAAGGAGTTTATGCTCCTTTATAAGTTCCTTTCCTACCCCGGCAAAATATTTACGCGCCAGCAGCTTATGGACGAGATATGGGGAATGGACAGCGAAACGGACGACAGAACGATAAACACTCACATAAACAGATTGAGAGAGCGCTTTGCCGACTGTGACGATTTCGTCATAACAACGATAAGAGGGCTCGGATACAGGGCGGTGAAAAAATGATAGGAAAACGCAAAAAATCCCTTAAAATGTGGTTTTATTTCACGCTTATCGTGCTCGGAATACTCGTGGTTTCATTTTTTATAATGGTCGCGCTTGTGTATATCTTTTACAGGTCATCATTAGAAAATTTCAATCCCGCGGTAAGTAAGTACCTTGTAATTCCGTTTCTTCTTACGGGAATTGTGGTCGGAACGGTTATTTCAATTTTCGTTTCAAAGAGATTTCTCTCTCCGATAGACAGGATAAACCGTGCCTTTGCAAAGGTTTCAAAGGGAGATTTTAAGGTAAGACTGCCGAAAGAGAGCAAAATAAAAGAAATAGCGGAGATGAACAGGAGCTTTAACAGTATGGTCATGGAGCTTTCAAACATAGAAACGCTCCGAAGTGATTTTATAACCAACGTATCGCACGAGTTCAAAACACCGATAGCCGCCATAGACGGATATGCCACTCTGCTCGAAAATCCCGACATAAGCGAGAGCGAACGGACACAATACACCGAAAAAATACTCTCCAACTCAAAAAAGCTCGTATCCCTTTCGGAAAACATTCTGTATCTTTCAAAGATAGAAAACCGCAATTTTATTGACGAAACCGCGCCTTACAGGCTTGACGAGCAGATAAGAAAAGAGCTTCTCTTGCTTGAGCCTATGTGGTCGAAGAAAAATATAGATTTCGATATATCGCTACCGAAAATAACTTACGTGGGCAACGAGTCGCTTCTTCGACACGTGTGGCATAATTTGTTCACCAACGCCATAAAATATTCGGGTGAGGGCGGCAAAATAAAGATATCGTTATTTGCAAAAGACAAAAAAATCGTTTTTTCCATATCCGACAACGGAGTCGGAATGAGTGAAGACGTAAAAAAGCATATATTTGAAAAATTTTATCAGGGAGATACGGCACGCAAATCCGAAGGTAACGGTCTTGGTCTTACCATGGTTAAACGCATACTCGATATAGAGGGTGGCGAAATATCGGTTGAGAGCGAGCCCGGCAAAGGCTCTGAATTTACCGTAATTTTGCCGAATTAGCGACACTTCCTCGGAATTTTTAATATTTTTAGATACTGTTCAGATATTTTATTTTAATTTGAAAGGAGAAAGAGATGAAAAAAGCATTACGTATATTGTCAAGTGTGCTCGCCGTCGTTCTTCTCCTTTCTACCATCATTCTTTTGGTTTTGCGAATCGGCGTTCTTGTTGCCGAC
>CAMGRB010000134.1 GCA_946061315.1 uncultured Clostridia bacterium
TTTTTGAGTAATCTGGGCGAACAAATAACTCATCTTTGGTTAAAATTTCACCTGGTTCAAAAACAAATCTATCAGCAATGCCAAACAATTTGCCAATTGTGTCAAATCTTGAAGTTCCTCTTTTTGCGTTAACCATTGCAACAAAATTCTTTTTAAACAACACAGCAAAGCATGTTCCGTGATAAGAATCTGTAACGATATATTTTGCGTTCATTAAATGATAAATTTGCTCAGGTATAGTTGCATTTTCAATAATGCCAAAATTTTTCAAAAGTTTTACTTTCTCATCATTTTGATATTGTTTGTCAGTAACTGAAACAATTTTTAAGCCAAGTTTTTTTGAAATATGTTTTAAAACCGTTGTTTTTTCTTCATTAGGGTCGAGCATATATGTAAAAATATAATCGCCTTCAGTTTTTCTCTCGGCATCTTCTGCAATGCTTTCCCAATTTTTTATATCACACAAAAACACCGGGTCAACATTTTGAACTGACTCAATTCCAAACTTTTCAGCCATAATATCAACACCATCAAACTCTCTGTTTGAAATTGCGTCAAATCTTTCAAGCAACTTCTTAATTTTTGGGATTTCACTTTCTGGAATTTTTGGGTCGCGATGACCAAAAGATGTTGCATAAGAAATTTTCTTTTTGTCATCATTAACAAAATCTAAAAACAATGAGTGCCCCCAAGTTTTATAGCAATGATAGAACCATAATTGGTCAGAACCAATTAAAAATGTGTCAATGTTTTCATTATGCTTTGCAAAATCTGCAAACGAATAAGTTGGCGACATAATATAACCATGTTTTTTCACAAATTCACTTGCATTTTCTCTTTTGTGAAATGGAGAAGTTATCATACAAACAGAAAGCCCAAGTGAAGAAACATACTCCATCAAAGCATAATAAGTAAGAGTTGAGCCATAGTTTGTCCATTGGTCTTCGAACCACCAACCAAAAATACCAACGTCGTATTTTGGAGAACTTGCATATCTAAGAGCCTGTGAAAATGTGTCACCTCTTGAAAGTCTATAAAAGAAGACATCTCTGTTTGCTGGTTTGATTCCTGGTTTATAGAGTGCCCAGTTAATATCTTTAACAGCCTCAAGCATTTTATCATAATCACACTCTTCAATTTCATCAATATATGACTTAACTTCTTGAATGATATAATTTCCTTTTTCTGTATTCGCCAAAACTAATGAAACACCTTTTTTATCATTGATATTCGGCAAAATTTTATCAATTCCCCAAAAATCTCCAATGGTCAAGTCACCAATTCTTTCTTTGTTTGCATATTTGCATTCAAAGCAAACATTTCTTTGTGAATAACCCCACAAAAATGCGTTAAAGTAGTCTCCTGAATGTGAACTGACTCTTTCAGTGCCATCTTCTGCAACAACAACAACATTGCACGCCCAACCAAATCTTTTTGAACGGAAATCAACATTTTTAATTGGAGATTCAACATCACCAAAAAATTCTTTTAAGAACAATCTATAAGCTTCTGGTGATGCAACACCATGGCACAAAATATCAATTGTGAAAAGATTGTCATAATCTTTCATCAAAAATGATTTTAAGCCTGAAACTTGACAAGGGCAACCGGCAAAAACAACTGGGGCTTTTGAACTTTCAAGTTCTTTTTTAACCTCTTTAAAAATCAAACCTGTGTCGCTTTGCATATATTTGCTTTTGTAAAGCTTTTGAAGTTCTTCTTCTGTTTTTGCTTTTATATGAACAACACCTTGATAATCTTCTGTAAACGAAGCACCAAAAACCGAACCACCTTTTGAAATAGCCCATTTTGCTATCGCTCCAAAAACACCACCACTACTACAATTTTCTCTAATTTTGTCTTTACATCTAACACCGTAAGTGTGTATTGCTTTATTAAACTTTATATTATCGGCAAGTTGTGGACAAATTTTTTCACACAGCCCACAATTAACACATTTTTTATGGTCAATAAAAGGTTCTAAAAATCCCTCATTGTTTTTTTTCATAGATATAGCATTTTTAGGGCAAACATTAAAGCATGCTCCACAACCAGTACATTGTTTTCTATCTAATTTATCTATCGTATTCATATAAAATACCTCTGTTTTATTATTCGTTTATTATATCATACTTTTTAGGAGATGTCAAGCAAAAAAACTTTTCAAAAGATCATTGCATTCCTGATAAAAATGTGCTAAACTGTGTGGCTGGTGGAGCACGCTTGTGCTCAAAAACATTCACGGAGTTTTTTATGGACGCTTCTTTGATAATATGTATTATAACCGCTTTGGCGGTTTGTTTGTCCGTCATATTCAAGCCGGAGATAAAAATAGGAAAAATATGCGTCGGCACTTATATGGTAGTGTCCCTTGTCGGCGCTTTGGCAATCTTAATTTCGGGCGCGTTGCCGATAGACCTTCTTTTCTCTGGCCTTACCTCAAACGACGCGATAAACCCGATAAAGATACTCGTTCTTTTCCTTACCGTTACCTTTATATCGGTCTATCTTGACGAGCTCGGCTTTTTCGAGTACCTTGCAAACAGGGTATTGGCAAACGGCAAAACGGGGCAGACGGGTCTTTTCTTAAAGCTTTATTTCACCGTCGCATTTCTTACCGTGTTTACCTCCAACGATATAATAATTCTAACTTTTACCCCGTTTATCTGTTGCTTTACAAAAAATGCAAAAATAAATCCCTTGCCCTATCTTTTTGCGGAATTTTTTGCGGCAAACACGTGGAGTATGTTTTTGATAATAGGCAACCCGACGAATATATATCTTGCCACCTCGTGCGGAGCCGACTTTTTCGAGTACCTTAAAATTATGGTCTTACCAACCGTTTTTGCCGGGGGAGTGTCGCTTTTAATCCTCTTTTTGATATTCAGAAAGACGCTTAAAGAAAAAATCGAGAGGGACACGCCACCAAACGTGCACCTTAATAAAACGCTTGTCGGGGTCGGGGTAGTCCACCTTACCGTTTGCATACTCCTTCTGGCAATAAGCTCGTACGTAGGGCTTGAAATGTATATAATAACCTCATCACTCGCTCTTTCACTTGCCGTCTTTACTCTTATCTATAAGGCAGTAAAAAAAGAGGGTGGAGCAGTCCTTATAAAATCGCTTAGCCGTCTGCCTTATCAGCTTGTACCGTTCGTTCTTTCTATGTTCACGCTTGTCCTCTCGCTTGAACATTCGGGCAACGCGGGGGAAATAGCCGAGTTGCTTTGTGCCTTTGACCCGATTATGTCCGTAGGAGTGTCGAGCTTTCTTATTTCAAACGTCATAAATAACATACCTATGAGCGTCCTTTTCGGCGCAATACTCGCATCTCCATCTTTTGCCGCCAACTCCATTGGCGGAATGTACGCGGCGGTCGTCGGCTCCAACGTAGGAGCGTATTTTACTCCCGTCGGCGCACTTGCAGGCATTATGTGGCTCTCAATTCTCAAAAAATCCGACGTCAATATCTCATTCGGCAAATTCGTAAAATACGGCGCCGCAACCTCAATTCCGACACTCCTCGCCGCCCTTTTGGCTCTCAAGATCGTCCTTTAATCAAAAAACAGACTGCCCGAAAACAAGGCAGTCTTTTTTATTCTTTTTCTTCATTTTCTTCTTTGTCCTCTTTGTAGCAAAAGAACATAATCATAAACAGAACTCCCGCAAGGGCAAGCGCACAGCCAAGACCCGTATAAAATACGGCGATAAAGACGTCGGGAACAAGTCCTGATGAACGGAGCCATATTCCGCCGCCCATCATAAATGCCATTATAAGATACGCTTTTAAGTCAAAGAAATTCCATATGGGGCGAAATTCTTCTTTGTAACCCTTTATGCGCTTTTTGTGCTTTATGCTCATTCTGAAAAACATAAATCCAAAAGCACAAAATACAGAGAGGGACAAAAGAATATGATACGCAAAAACGGGCGATATGTTAAGGTAAGAGAGTACCCCGAGCCTTGCAACGTTTATGCCTGCCGCCAACCATACAAGACCGGCAATTATAAGCAAGGTGCGCTTTTTAACGTGGAAAACGGACGCTTGCTATAAAATCATTCCTGCTTTTTTGCAGTCTTTTTAAGAGAGAGAATAAGGAGTATAATTCCCGCGCCCAATATCATGTGGCCTATCCCGGCAATACCGGAAATTGCCGCATTTGCACCTTTTGAAAGAGAAGTGCCGAGCACCTCGGTAATTCCTCTTACAACCATCATAATAGTGGTAAGAATAACTCCCGAGTTGTAAACCCATAAAAATATGCGGAATAACTTTATTTCTTCAAGCTTGTTATGCGCCGCAAACAGCGAAATTACGATAAATACAAGCATACCGAGTATAAATAAATGCGTATGTACCTTACCAAGCAGCGTGACCCCGTCAAACCCATTGATTTTGGTAAACTCGCGGTAAAAAACCCCGCCCACCATCGCCGCTATCGCATAAATAAGCGACACGTTCAGATACTTTTTCATATAATTACTTCCTCTCTCCGATAAAGCACCTCGCCCCTCGGACAATACCCATTGTATCACTCTATATCCCCTTTGTCAAT
>CAMGRB010000135.1 GCA_946061315.1 uncultured Clostridia bacterium
AAATCCGGAGCAGAGGCGCGCCGTTTATACGGTAAACGGTCCGGTGCTTATCCTTGCCGGTGCGGGCAGCGGAAAAACGACCGTTCTGGTAAACAGAATAGCCCATATGGTAAACTACGGCGACGCTTATTTTTCAAACGAAATTCCCGAAAGCGTTACCGAGGACGCAATAGAGGACCTTGAAGGTGCAATATCTTTGCCGAAAGAAATAATAAAAGAGTACCTTTCCGTTTTTGCAAAAGATCCTTGCCCGGTGTGGGGGATCCTTGCAATTACGTTTACCAACAAAGCGGCAAACGAGATAAAATCAAGGCTTGAAAAGTTGACGTCATACACTTCAAGTGACGCGTCGGACTTCTGGACGGGCACTTTCCATTCCGTATGTATGCGTATTTTGAGAAGACACGGAGATTTGCTCGGCTATAACTCAAACGTAAGCGTGTGCGATGCGGACGACGCGAAAAAACTTATCTCAAAATGTATGAAGGACCTTAATATCAGCGACAAGATTCTTCCCGTAAAGACCGTTATGAACGAGATAAGCCGCGCAAAAGACGTACTTATGACGCCGCCCGAGTATGAAAAGCAGGCGGGCAAAGACGAAAAGTACGGCAACATATCAAAAATATACACTATGTATCAGAAGCGCCTTGAAAGTTCAAACCTTCTCGATTTTGACGATATTATTATGAAAACCGTCCAGCTTTTCAGGGAACACGAGGACGTTTTGGCGCATTACCAGAATAAATTCAGGTACGTAAGCGTCGACGAGTATCAGGACACCAACAAGGCACAGTTTGAGCTTGTCCGTCTTATATCCGGCTTTTACAGAAACATAATGGTTGTCGGCGATGACGACCAGAGTATTTACAAGTTCCGGGGTGCGACGATAGAGAACATACTTAACTTCGACGAAACCTATCCCGACGCGGCTATAATAAAGCTCGAACAAAATTACCGTTCCACCTCGAATATCTTAAACGCCGCTAACTCCCTTATTTGCAGAAATTTTCATAAGCACCCGAAAAAGCTCTGGTGTATGAGCGAGTCGGGCGAGAAGATAACCGTCAAGGAATTAGCGTCGCAAAACGACGAATCGAGATATATAACCGACGAAATAGAGAGGCTGAAAAACAAGGACAACTTGTCCTACAAGGATTTTGCCGTTTTGTACCGCGTAAACGCGCAGTCATTAAACCTCGAAACTATCTTTGCAAAAAGCGGAATACCTTACAGAATGCTCGGTGCTTTGCGTTTTTACGACCGTAAAGAAGTAAAGGACATTATCTCGTACCTTTCAATTATAAATAATCCGAGTGACTCGGTAAGGCTCCGCCGTATAGTAAACGAGCCGAAGCGCAAAATAGGCGACGCATCGTTTGATACCGCATCAAAGATAGCCGAGGAGCTTGGCGTTCCCACCCTTGAAATTCTCGGGAAAGCCGCAATATATAACGCAATTCCGAAATCAACCGCGGGGAGCATGATGGCTTTTGCCTCTATGATAAAAGAGCTTACCGAGGAGAAAGAAAAGCTTTCACTTTCCGATTTCGTAAAGAAAGTAATAAGAAATACGGGCTATGAAAATATGCTCATACTCGGCGGCTCCGCGGAAAAAGAGAGGCTTGACAACCTTGACGCTCTTTGTGCGGCGGTAAGAGAATATGAAAACTCCAACGAAGATCCGACTTTGGCAGGTTTTCTTGAGGAGGTCGTCCTCGTTTCCGACGCGGACAGATACGACGAGAGCGCTGATGCCGTAACTCTTATGACTATCCACAGTGCAAAAGGACTTGAATTTCCCGTCGTATTTATACCGGGTATGGAGGACGGGGTATTCCCGGGTCAGCAGTCAATAAATCAACCCGACGAGCTTGAGGAGGAGCGCAGGCTTGCCTACGTTGCGATAACGAGAGCAAAGAAAAAGCTCATAATCACGCATACGAAGGAGCGTATGCTCTACGGTATGACGCAGAGGAACCCCGTATCACGCTTCATCAAGGAGATTGACCCAAGATATCTTGATGTACAAAAGGAAAAATCCGTCTTTGCACCGTCTGCCGATTTCAAGAAAACGTATTCCGAAAAATCGTTTTTCCAATACAAAAAGCCAAAAGAAGAAGCAAAAGACATCACCGTATATTCCGCGGGCGACAGAGTAAAGCACACCGTCTTTGGCGAGGGAATGATTTTAAGCGTGACAAAAATGAGCTCCGACTATATGTACGAGATAGCGTTTGATAACGTCGGAACAAAAAAACTTATGGCTACATACGTATCAAAACTTTTGACAAAAATATAAGGAGAAAACTATGAACACAATACCGAGACCCGAACATCCGAATCCGCAATTTGAACGCCGAGATTGGATAAACCTGAACGGAAAATGGGAATTTGAAATCGACACGGGAGTCAGCGGCATAGACAGAGAGTTTTTCAAAAGAACGTCGCTCAATTCCGAAATTACCGTGCCTTTCTGCCCCGAGAGCGTCCTTTCGGGAATAGGCAATACCGATTTTCTTAACTCTGTATGGTATCTTAAAAAGTTTAAGCTTCCAAAAGGCACAAAAGGCAAAAAAGTAATACTTCACTTCGGTGCGGTCGATTACGAAAGCTACATTTATATAAATACGGAAAAGGCATTTTACCACATCGGCGGCTATTCCTCTTTTGAGGTCGATATCACAAAGTATCTCAAGTACGGCGAGGAAAATATTATCACCGTATGCGCCATCGACAAAAAAGGCTCGAAGGCAAGCGGCAAGCAGAGCGACAAATACGGCTCTTACGGTTGCTTCTACACAAGAACTACGGGTATATGGCAGACCGTCTGGCTTGAGCTCGTGCCGAAAAACTACGTAAAGAGAGTAAAATACTATCCGATGCCGGAGCAGAAATCCCTCTTGATTGAAGCGGAAACCGTCGGAGATGAGGAATTTTTTGCGGAGTGCTCTTATAGGGGCAAAAAAGTCGGCGAGGTAAAGGCACGCTTGCACGATGGAACAAGCCGTCTTGTCCTTCCTCTTGACGAGCTTCATTTGTGGGAAGAAGGCAAGGGCAGACTTTACGATCTTAACATCACCTACGGCAAGGATAGCGTAAAGAGTTATTTCGGTATCCGCACCGCGGGATTTGATAAAAAGAATTTCCTTCTGAACTCAAAGCCTCTTTTCCTGCGCACCGTTCTCGATCAGGGCTACTACAAAGAGGGAATATATACGGCAAAGGACGAGGACGAGCTCAAACGCGATATAAAGCTCTCGCTCGACGCAGGCTTCAACGGCGCAAGGCTTCATCAAAAGGTATTCGAGCCGAGGTTCTTGTATCATTGTGATAAAGCGGGCTATCTCGTTTTCGGCGAGATAGGCAACTGGGGGCTTGACGTATCGGATATTTCCTGCCTGCCCGATTTTCTTGACGAATGGATCGAGGTTATAAACCGTGATTTTAACCATCCGTCCATTGTCGGCTGGTGTCCTCTCAATGAAACGTGGGACTATGAAAACCGCCACCAGAACGACGGTCTTATAAAGAGTATGTACTACGCTACAAAGGCGCAGGACAGCACCCGCCCCTGCATAGGAACAAGCGGAAATTACCAGGTCGTATCGGATATATACGATATCCACGATTACTTGCAGAAAAAGGACGAGTTTGAGGGTATATATCTCGCAAAAGATATTGATACTATGCTTAAAGAGTACGACGGAACTCACGATTGGGTATCAAAATATCAGAATTCTTCCGAGTGGAAGGACTACCCGATATTTGTAAGCGAATACGGCGGAATAAGATGGGATAAAGCAGACGTCGGCGGCTGGGGATACGGCGACGCTCCAAAAACCGAAGAAGAATTTTTTGAAAGATACGAGTATCTTACGAAAGCAATTATAAACTCTCCCTACGTATGCGGATTTTGCTATACCCAGCTTTATGACGTAGAGCAAGAAGTAAACGGCCTTTATACATACGAAAGAGAGCCGAAATTCGATATGCAAAAGATCAAGGCAATTACACAGGCAGAGAGAAAAATAAAATAACGAAAGATTAAGAAAACCGTTCCCACGGATTTGTGGGAACGGTTCAGGGAATGAATTAAGTTAACTTATTTCGTACCCTTGATAGAGTTCTCATAGGACTCGATCATCTTCTTAACCATTTGTCCGCCGATAGAGCCGGCCTGACGAGCGGTAAGATCTCCGTTGTAGCCGTTGTTAAGAGTAACGCCTACTTCGCTTGCAGCTTCCATCTTGAACTTCTCAAGAGCAGCCTTTGCTTCAGGAACTGTAATCTTGCTTGCCATGTTAATAACTCCTGTTCGTTAGAATATCTATATTATCGAGTACACGGTTTTCCGTGTGCTCTGGTATTATTATTTATCGCCCATTCGAAAATATGATTGGTAATTTTTAAAATTTACAAAAGTCACAATTTATTATCATTTGTCAAAAAATCTGAAAAACTTAAAAAAGGCTCTTGACAAGTAATAAAGAGAAATGGTATAATGAAAACCCACCGAAAAAAGAGCAGTATTTTGGCATAAGCCGA